>CAIZOZ010000430.1 GCA_903934745.1 uncultured cyanobacterium | reverse complement strand
GGCTTGCCGGCGATGGGGAGATCTTCCAGGCCGTGAGCGTAGGAGTGGCCCCGGCCGCCGCTCAACCGGGCGGGGCCACCACGCGCAGCAGATCCAGCTTGATCAGCCAGGCCAGGGCGCGGAACATCAGGACGCGTCGGTTCGCCGCCAGCGCTCCGAGCAGCTCTCGGGCAGGCCTTGGCCCCGGGCTGGCGGCCCGCAGCAACTGTTCCAGCTCAGCCCGCGAGGGCAGAACCGGTATCCAGAAGGCGATACGACGGACAGCGCTGGCGGCGGGCATCAGCAAACCTGCCACGCCTCACAGGCTGGCCTATTCGCTTGCCAGCCATCTCCTGGAGCGTGGACAGGACATCCGCTCGATTCAGAAACTGCTCGGCCACAGTTACAGTGACGCAAAGACCACCATGACCTACACACACATATGCTAGGGCGCGACCACATAGGCGGCAGCAGTCCAATGAGCACTTCGTAACGGCCGAGACGATTCATTTACAAATCCACCTAGCACGACGTATAATAAGTGAATCCGTCTGGGTCAACATAGCCAGACACGTATCTCGAATCCCATGGAGGCAATAGACCATTCAGCAAGCAGCCAGCCGAAAAACTTCATAGTGCCTACTTCTTCTTGATTGAGTTGTAAGCACATTACGGCATGCTCAAAGATGCACACAATCGCGCGGGAGGCAAAGGATGAAACAAGTCGCACGAATCCTCGTAGCTGTCACGATCGCATGTGGCCTTTTATATTTTAGCAGCACTGAGGCTGATACGCAGCGGAGGCCGCCGAACATTGTTGTCATTGTCAGCGACGACATGGGTTATGCGGACATCGGCGTCCACGGCAGCAAGGACATCTCAACGCCGAACATCGATGCGATGGCAAAAGGCGGAATTCGCTTCACCGACGCCTACGTCAGCGGCCCGTACTGCAGTCCCACCAGAGCAGGTTTGTTGACGGGTAGTTACCCGCAGCGGTTCGGCCATGAGTTCAACCCCGACCCAGCCATGGCCCATAACGAGATCGGTCTCCCAGTCGGTGAAATCACAATGGCGGATCGTTTGCGGGCTGCCGGCTATCGGACGGCACTGATTGGTAAATGGCATCTCGGACGCGCCGATCAATTTCACCCCATGGCGCGCGGATTCGATGAGTTCTTCGGATTTCTAGGAGGATCGCATTCATACCACGACCCCGGCGCTGGGGGTCCCAACCCACTCCTCAACGGCAGGAAAATCGTGGCCGAGACGACGTACCTGACCGATACATTCACAGACCAAGCGGTAGATTTCATCGGGCGGCAAAAGTCACGGCCATTCTTTCTATACCTTGCATTCAACGCCGTGCATACCCCCATGCATGCCACAGAAAAGTACCTGGCACGATTCCCACACATCGTCGACAAACAGCGGCGCACATACGCCGCAATGCTGTCGGCCATGGACGACGGCATTGGCAGAACATTGGCAGCTTTGCGGGAGCAAGGGCTCGAAGAAAATACGCTGATCTTCTTCTTCAACGACAACGGCGGGCCAACGATGGCCGGGACGAAAATCAACGGGTCGAGCAACGCGCCGCTGCGGGGTTCAAAGTGGCAGACGTGGGAGGGCGGTATCCGCGTCCCGTTCATTGTCCGCTGGAAGGGCCACCTCGCTGAAGGCAAGACGGACTCACGGCCAGTCATTCAGCTCGACGTGTTGCCGACTGCGCTGGCGGCGGCTGGCGTGAAAACGCAGCCGGGGTGGAAATTCGACGGCGTGAATCTACTCCCATACCTCACCGGCAAGAGGTCGAGCCAGCCGCACGAAAAGCTCTTCTGGCGTCTAGGCACGAATATAGCGATTCGCAAGGGAAACTGGAAGCTCGTGAAGACCAACGACCGCCCAGTGCAGGCTGCAGACCCTGGCTTCTACAGCAATCTCTCGGGTGCAGAACTTTACAATTTGTCAGACGACATAGGGGAGACGAAGAATCTTGCGGGGGCGCACCCCGAGAAGGTCAAGGAATTGACAGTCGAATGGCAACGGTGGAACAACGAACTCCCGAAACCTCTGTGGGAACCCTCCTCGCCTTGAGGGCTCGGGCGGCCCAGGAATAACCCGATGATATGCTTGTGCGATCGCTTGGAATCGGGCATGTCGTCGTTATTGCCAATCAAGCGCGGAGATCCGCTTGTGAAATCATAGTCGGATTCAGACAGTCTGGCACCAACAAGACTATAGGTTTTCGAATTAAATCATGAGCGCAGCAAAGTGCCAACCGGCACCTTGTCGGCACCGATCAAGGACTATCAATCAACAGGCGGCACCCAAGAGAAAAGATCCCTATCTCAGTTTGATACTAAGTGCAAGTCACGTCCTGGGATCCGGCAATCGCGATCACCCCTACTTTGGGACTCCTGAAAAAGCCAAAATCCATGTACTACAACTTCTTTGGGCGACCGGCCGTGGTGTAACCATCGGGATGGAAGTAAATGCAGGCATTCACAGATGACATCACAACAGGCCTGGGATATGGCGACAAAGCATCATTCTGTGAGCTGGATCAGCACGCCATTTCCAGCCTGACATCAGCTGCCGGCCCGGGCCGAGACCAGCCGAGCCGCTGGCCCCGCCGGGTGGCCAGCAGCCCCAACCCTTGCAGGCCATAAAAAAGGGCAGGATCCACCAGGACCCCACCCAACCAGAACCGAGGCAAAGCGCCTCAGCCATCAGTAGCGGTAATGCTCGAGCTTGTAAGGCCCCTCCACCGGCACGTTGATGTAGGCGGCCTGTGCCGCGCTGAGCTCGGTGAGCTTGGCGCCGATCTTCTCGAGATGCAGACGGGCCACAGTCTCGTCTAGATGCTTAGGCAGCACATACACCTCCTTGCCGTACTGATCACCCTTGGTGTACAGCTCAATCTGAGCCAGCACCTGGTTGGTGAAGGAGTTGCTCATCACGAAACTGGGGTGGCCTGTGCCGCAGCCGAGATTCACCAGCCGACCTTCAGCCAGCAGGATGATGCGATTGCCGCTGGGCAGGATCACGTGATCCACTTGGGGCTTGATATTTTCCCAGGCGTACTGCTTGAGCGAAGCCACGTCGATTTCGTTGTCGAAATGGCCGATGTTGCAGACAATCGCCTGATTCTTCATCTGCAGCAGATGCTCGTGGCGGATCACCTGGAAGTTGCCGGTGGCGGTCACGAAGATGTCCACATCGCCCACCACGTCATCAAGACGCACGACGCGATAGCCCTCCATCGCCGCCTGCAGGGCGCAGATCGGATCGATTTCAGCGATCATCACCGTGGCACCAAGGCCGCGCAGCGACTGGGCTGAACCCTTGCCGACATCGCCATAGCCGATCACCAGGGCCACCTTGCCGGCCACCATCACATCGGTGGCGCGCTTGATGCTGTCCACCAGCGATTCACGACAGCCGTAGAGGTTGTCGAACTTGCTCTTGGTCACCGAATCGTTGACGTTGATCGCCGGGAAGGGCAGCTCGCCACTCTTCTGCAGCTGATAAAGACGGGCCACACCGGTGGTGGTTTCCTCGGTGACACCCTGAATCTTGGCGTGAATACGGGAATAGAAGCCGGGCGCGACAGCCAGCTTGGCGCGGATCGATTTGAACAACGCGATCTCCTCTTCGCTGCCGGGGTGATCGAGCACGCTCAGATCCTGCTCGGCCTTGGTGCCGAGAATCACCAGACCGGTGGCATCGCCGCCGTCGTCGAGGATCATGTTGGGGGTGCCGCCATCGCCCCACTCGAGGATGCGATGGGTGAAGGCCCAGTATTCATCCAGGGTTTCACCCTTGTAGGCGAACACCGGCACACCGGCGGCGGCAATCGCAGCGGCGGCGTGATCCTGTGTGGAGAAGATGTTGCAGGAGGCCCAGCGCACTTCGGCGCCGAGGGCCACCAGGGTTTCGATCAGAACGGCGGTCTGAATCGTCATGTGCAGAGAGCCGGCAATGCGAGCCCCCTTGAGGGGCTGCTCGGCGCCGTACTTGGCCCGCAGCGCCATCAGGCCGGGCATTTCCGTTTCGGCGATCGCCATTTCCTTGCGCCCGAAATCGGCCTGGGCGAAATCGGCGATCACATAGGACGACGTCGACTGAAGACCGGCAAGCTCAGCCGCCGGGCTGGAGGGTGTTGCCACCATGGTGCGGACACTCCCGACTGGGAGGACGAATGGGATAAAAGTGGACTGGAAGTTCTGCGGAGACGCCGAGGCTTCGGGCTCGCTTGGTCATGAATCTACAAGGATGACGACAAACGACGCGCCCAGACGGCGCCTGCTGCGCGACCCGGCCGCCACCGCTGCCCTGGGCCAGCAGCTGGCCAGCGACCTGCTGGCCTGGTGGGCCTGCGCCCCGGGGCCCGCCGCCGCCGTGCCCGTACTGCTGCTGAGTGGTGATCTGGGCGCCGGCAAGACCTGCCTGGTGCAGGGCCTGGCCGCTGGGCTGGGCATTGACGAGCCGATCACCAGCCCCACCTTTGCCCTGGCGCAGCACTACGAAGGCCGGCTCGCCGATGGCACACCGACGGCCCTGGTGCATCTCGATCTCTACCGGCTGGAGCAGAGCGCCGCCGCCGATGAGCTGCTGCTGCAGGAAGAGGAAGAAGCTCTCGCCCTCGGCGCCGTCCTGGC
>CAIZOZ010000429.1 GCA_903934745.1 uncultured cyanobacterium | reverse complement strand
TCCAGTTCGACCGTGCCATAGGCCCCATGCTCCTGATAGGTGAGCAGGTGCTCGGCGCCCAGCAGCTGCCGCAGGCGGCGGGCCAGCCGGTGGGCGGGAGCGATGCCGGTCTGTTCAGCCGGGCCCGCCGGAGCTGAAACGGCGGCCCCCGCCGCGGCGGACTCCACAACCAGATCGAGATCCGGTACGCCCAGCCAGGGGTCCTGATGCACCCGGTGCAACAGCAGATCGCGCACCGCTCCCCCCACCAGCGCCAGGCGATCCGCGCCGGCGGCCCGCACCAACTGGGCCCGGAACTGCGGCGGCAGGCCTGGCAACTCGAGCGCTGAAGGGGGGTTCACAGGACCTCAGCGAAGAGAATGGCCGCATCATCCCGGAGCTGCTCCTTGTCTGCCCTCACCCGCTGCCTGATCGAGGAGGCGGCCGCGATCGCGGCCAGCGCCCAGCGACTGGATGCGGTCCAGGTGGAAGCGGCGCTCGATCGACTGGAGGCCTGCGCCGATGCCCGGGCCAAGCTAGTGATCACGGGAGTGGGCAAGAGCGGCATCGTGGCGCGCAAGATCGCCGCCACCTTCTCCTCGATCGGCCTGATGGCCCTCTATCTCAATCCGCTCGATGCCCTGCACGGCGACCTGGGGGTGGTGGCGCCGGAGGATGTGGCCCTGCTGCTCTCCAACAGCGGTGAAACCCAGGAACTGCTGGAGATCCTGCCCCACCTCAGGCGACGCGGCACCGCCCGCATCGCCCTGGTGGGTCGGGTGGACTCGACGCTGGCCCGCGGCTGCGACGTGGTGCTCGACGGCTCGGTGGACCGGGAGATCTGTCCGCTGAACCTGGCCCCCACCGCCAGCACCGCCGTGGCGATGGCGATCGGCGACGCCCTGGCGGCCGTGTGGATGGAACGGCGCGGCATCTCCCCCCAGGACTTCGCCATCAACCATCCGGCCGGTTCCCTCGGCAAGCAGCTCACCCTCACCGCCGCCGACCTGATGGTGCCGGTGGCCCGGCTGACGCCGCTGCTGGCCGAGACTCCCCTGCCCGAAGTGATCGCCCATCTCACCGCCGATGGGGTCGGCGCCTGCTGGGTGGCCCAGCCGGAGGCCGGCGATCGCATCTGGGGCCTGATCACCGACGGCGATCTGCGCCGCGCCCTGCAGCAACACAGCGCCCAGGAGTGGAGCCAGCTGACGGCCGCCGACCTGATGACCGCCGATCCGATCACCGTGGACGAAGACACCCTGGCGATCAGCGCTCTGGAACAGATGGAGCGCAATCGCCGCAAGGCCATCGCCGTGCTGCCGGTGACTTCGGCCGACCAGCGGATGCTGGGGTTGCTGCGCCTGCACGACCTGGTTCAGGCCGGCCTCACCAGCGCCTAGTCCGGTTGGGCCGCCGCCAGCACCCGGGCCTGCTCCAGCTGTTCAGGGGTATCCACCGACAACGACTCGCCCTGCACCGCAAAGGTGCCGATCTCGATGCCCGCCTCCAGCAGCCGCAGCTGCTCCAGTTTCTCGAACGCCTCCAGCGGCGAGGCTGGCAGCTCGTTCCAGCGGGCCAGCACATCGGCCCGATAGCCATAGATGCCCACATGGCCCCAGTAGGGCGCATGGGCCGGCCAATCGGCTGGATCGACGCCGCGCACATGGGGGATCGCCGAGCGGGAGAAGTAGAGGGCACGGCCATCCGCAGCCACCAGCGTCTTGACGACATTGGGGTTGTGCACCTTGTCGGCCCCCATGCGGTAGACGGGCGTCAGCACCTCGGCCGCCGGCCCCAGCCGCTCGAATTCCTCAGCCATGGCGTCGATCACCGTGGCATCGATGAACGGCTGATCGCCCTGCACATTGAGAATCACCGTCTGCTCCGCCGTGGCTCCGGCCAGCTCCACCAGCAGATCCACCACCGAGGCGATCCGCTCACTACCGGAGCTACAGGCCGGGCTGGTGACGATCGCCGGGAAACCCCAGCGGCCCGCGGCCTGGATCAGCGCCTCACTGTCGGTGCAGAGCACCACCGCCTCGGGAGAGTGGGCCTGGCGGCAGCGCTGCAACACCCGCTGCAACATCGGCCGGCCACCGATATCGGCCATCACCTTGCCGGGCAACCGGGCCGACTCCAGCCGGGCCGGCACCGCCACCACGTAGCGCATCGGGTCATTCCCTGATCAGCGCTGGAGCCTACGGCTGCCAGTCGGCACTGGCCTGACGGGCCCGACGCACCAGCTGCAGCACCGAATCCGGATCGGCCTCCGGACGCTCGCCAGCCTTCACCGCCCGGTAGAGATCGGCCACGCGCCAGCTCTCGGTGGCCGGATCGGAACCATGACGGGGAATCAGGTGCAGGTGGAAATGACGGGCCCCTTCGCCGAAGGCCACCGCATACACCCGCTGGCAGCCACTGAGTTCGCGCACCAGGGCCGAGCTGCGCTGCAGCATCGGCCCGAGGGCGGCACTTTCGTGGGCATCGAAATCGGCAGGGCCACCCACATGCCGCAGGCTGTCGAGAATCAGCCAGCCCACCAGCGGTGCCGGCAGCGGATGATGGCGCAGCAGCCAGGGGCCGAAGCGACCGATCGCCAGGTCGCCGGGTCCCGCCGCAGCGGCGAGCGACGGCTGGGTGAAGCCGGAGCTGGCCAGAGCCCCGTGGATCAGGCAGACACCACAGCTGGAGGGGTCGATCATGCTGCGAAAATGGGGCAAGAGGAACGCCGCGCCCATCGCCACTTTCCCGCACTCCGCCCCCGCCGCCGCGAGCGCGCGGATCGCCGTGGTGACGGTGGCCTACGCCAGCGCTGCGGTGCTGCCGGCCCTGGCCAGGGATCTGGCGGCCCAATCCAGCCCACCCGACCTCTGGCTGCTGGTGGACAACAGCCCGCAATCCGCCCCCCTGGATCCCGATCTGCTGACAACCGCCGCTACCGCCGGGCTGAAGCTCCGAGCGATCGGCGGCGATGAAGGCGCTGGTTTCGCCGCGGGCTGCAACCGGGCCCTCGACCTGCTGGCCGAGGAGCACTGGGACGGCTGGGTGTGGCTGCTCAATCCCGACACCGGCCTGCCGATCGGCGATGAACTGGCCTGCCTGCGGGCCCAGCTGCAGCAGCTGCCGGCCCAGGCTCTGGTGGGCACCGCCGTCGCCGATGGCAACGGTGGATATGAAGCCAATGGTGGCTGGTTCAGCGCCGGCCTCGCCTTCCGCGGCCGGCGCCTTGATCCCCGCGCGGCGCTACAGGACGCGACGACCGCCCCCCTGGCGCTCGACTGGCTGAGCGGCTGCAGCCTGGCGCTGCGGCCGGCGGCCCAGCCCATCGCCGCCCGCTTCGACGAACACTTTCCTCTCTATTACGAGGACATGGATCTCTGCCGGCGCCTCGCTCGCCAGGGGGCGCCGGTGTTGTGGCTGCGGCAGCCGCTGATCGTGCATCGCAAGGGCAGCGGCAGCCTGGCTCCGGGGCCGCGGCGGCTGCAGCTCTCCACCCTGAGCTATCTGCGCTTCCTGCGCCGCTACAGCCCCGGCTGGGTGGTGGCGCTGCGCAGCCTGCGGCTGCTGCTACTGAGCCTGCTGCGCCTGCCACTGCGGCCGCGCTGCAGCCTGGCGGTGTTGAAGGCGATGCTGACCGTGTTGCGGGAGCCCACCTGACACCATGGCCACCGCTCGCTTCAGCACCCGCTCCACGCCCCTCGCCCTGTTCAACGGCAGCTACCTGAGCCACAAACCCACCGGCATCGGTGTGGTGGCCCGTGATCTGGTGGCCGCCCTCGATCCGGCCCTGGTGCCCCTGCTCGATCCCCTGGCGGGCGACCGTCCCGGCAGCCTGCCGATCCCCCCCAACCTGTCGCCGGAGCATGGCCGCCGCGGCCATCTGCAACGGCTGCGCTGGACCCAGAACCAACTGCCCAGGCTGCTGCGGGCCAGCGGTGCCCCCCTGCTGCTCTCACCCCTGCCGGAGGCGCCCCTGCTGCGGGGGGTGCGCTCGGTGGTGCTCGTCCACGACCTCTTGCCGCTGCGCTATCCCCAGCTCACGCCGCTGCTGGCCTACCACCTGGCCTATGTGCCCCTGGTGCTGCACCGGGCCGTGAAGGTGCTGTGCAACTCCGAAGCCACCGCCCGCGAAGTGCATGGCCGGCTGGGGGTGCCGGCCCGGCAACTGGTGCCGATCCAGCTGGGCTTTGATCCCGGCCGACTGCGACCGCTCGGCCTGGAGCGCCAACCGTTTGTGCTGGTGCTGGGCCGCCACGATCCCCACAAGAACCTGGCCCGGGTGCTGCGGGCCTTCGCCGCCGTGAGCGATCCGGGTCGGGAGCTGCGCCTGAAGCTGGTGGGTCCCCACGACACTCGCTACACGCCACCGCTACAGCGGCTGGCCACCGAACTCGGCATCGGCGCTCGCTGCGACTGGATCGCCTGGGTGAGTGATCAGGAGCGGCTGGAACTGCTGAACCGCTGCCGGGCCCTGGTGCTGGTGAGCCTGTGGGAGGGCTTCGGATTGCCGGCCCTCGAGGCGATGGCCTGCGGCGCACCGGTGATCGCCGCCCGCGCCGGCGCCCTGCCGGAGGTGGTGGGCGATGCGGCTCTGCTGGTGGATCCGCGCGCGCCGGCGGAGATCGCCGACGCCATCAGCAGCATCGGCCGGGACCCATCCCTGGCCCGCGCGCTGGCGGCGGCGGGGCCAGCGCGAGCGGCCCGCTTTCAGTGGCACGCCAGTGCCCAGCAGGTGTTACGGGTGCTGCGCGAATGCAGCTGAGGCCAAGCTGGGCGCTCAGATCCGCGTGAGGCGCTGATGCTCACCCGCATCGATCAACCCACGGCGTCGAGCCCGATCGAGGAACGCGAAATCGCTGCGATAGAGACGGCGAGCCCGGACCCGCAGCTCGTCATTGAAAAAGCCCGAATAGGCGGGAGAATCACCGGCGGCCAGGAGCGTGGACAGGTGCTCGTGGCCATAAGACCACAACGGCGCCGTGCCGGCTGAAGTGACAGCCGTGGTGCTATCTCCGGCGGCTTCGGCCAGCTCCTGGCCACGAACCTCCAAAGGCCTGTTGCCACGCACACGGAAGGGCATGGCCACATCCGTTCCAAAGAAGCTGTTGACAAAACTACCGAGTGGCTCAAGCTCTTCGGAGTTGAAAACTTTGTCGAAACGGCGCCAACGATAGCGGGACATCTGCGACTTGAAATGAACCTTATCGACACAGCGAAAGCCATGACGCGTTAGCTCGTCCACGAAGTCAGCAAACGTATCGAGACGGGCAGCCGGGCAGAGCTTCAGCGAAGTCTCACGATATTTCGAATGCTCTACATATTTATTGAGGTAACCACTGATCAGTCGGCGATAGGGATTGCGAAAAACAATCAGACTCGCCTTAATCGGACAGCGAATCGACTTGGCGTTCGCCACTTCCCAAGCGAAATCGGACACGCTGCGGCAAGATGCCTTTGGAGAGGCGCAGATCACCAAGGAGTCGATCAGGCTGACAAGGGCCCTCGGCGCCATGATGTCTCAAAAACACGTAAGTCCAGCCTATCACTCACTTGGCCCACTCCATCTCATAGCTTCCGCTTCATCAATGTCAGCAACCTTGACTTACCAGCAGGGCAGCGGACCAAGCACGGGCGGCCCACACTGCTGGAGCTGCACCACGGCGGAGCTGACGAGATCACCACAGCAGCGCAGCTGAAGGCTTAGCGCAGACGCAGCAATGACAGCAGAGTGATTTGCATCAAAAGATTCAGTCTGCCCAGATTCGTGAATTCAGACCGAGCCAACGGGCGCTAAAAACAATTCATTCTAGCCATCAGAATCCCAGGCCCTGAGATAGGATTCTGCCTCCATTCTGTAGTGGGCCTTCACCGAAGCACGCGTATTACCCGCCCTCAGCTCACGCAGCTTGGCCTGCACGGCCAAGCGATAACCAACCATCAAGACAGTGAGATAAACACCTCGCCAACCAAATCTGTATCCACCGCCAAAAATGTAGCGGCGTATCGCCTCACGAAACGCAATCGCCATGGCATACGGCAGCCAGGCGGCCTTGCCCTGACGATCGGCCTGGGAGGCTTCAATCGTGGTATATCGGTTAAGCTTATCAATGAATTGCGTTATATCAACATAGTTAAAATGGACAATAGCACCATGTTCGCGGCAATTTAATCGTCGCTCTCTTGCCCCCGCAGCTGCATGAAAAAATCGATGGATGTCGGCCGTCACCACAACAGCATCACGCCTGAATAATCGCATCTGCGCATCTTGATCGGCACCCCAGCCCAGGCCATTGATCGGCTCTCCCAATAGATAATTGAGACGCGGAATCCAACAGATATCGGTCGCATCTTCTGCCACCACTTGCGCCAGGACCCTGGCCAGTGGAACCGGGATCAGCTCATCGGCATCCAGCACCAGGATCCAGTCATGCCGAGCCTGAGCGATCGCAAAAGCCCTGGCCGGATCAGCGAAGCCCAGGCGCTCATGAAGGCACACCCGGGCACCAAAGCGTCTGGCGATCGCAACGGTGTCATCGTCGCTGTGCATATCGCAGACGAGGATATCGTCGGCCCAGGCACGAACTGAACGCAGGGCCTGCGGCAGATTGCACTCCTCATTGAGGGTATGAATCACCACCGTGACCGGAACCCGGTTGGTCACGATTCAATCCTGGCAGCAAACGATTCCGGCTCTGTGCCCGTGGCCCGTCGAACCACCGGGTGAGGACCAGCCATGGCCACCTGCGGCAACCCCGAAGCCGCCTCCAGAACCGTGGCCGAGCGGCAGGCGCAGAGAGCTCGCACCATGGATCGAAAATGATCATCAACCGTCGCCGGCAAGCCTACCCACAGCGGCCATGCCGCATCGCGACGGGTCAGGCCGATGATCAGCGTAAAACTTTCGCCGATCGCCACCGGACCAGGGAAACCCTGCATCAGCCCCTCGGCTGAACAGCCTGGGAACCGCTCCAGATCCCCCACTCCATGCCAACGCCGCTTGCCTGGGTAGGGATGGCTGAGCAACAGCAGGGGGCGGGGGCTGGCGCCAGGCTGGCGCCACAACAACTCGACCCCAGGCGAATCAATTAAAAGGCTGGCTACCGACAGGCCTGGCGGTGGCTGAGCGGCGGCAACGGGAAACAGTCCCAGCTCACGACAGGCGAAATGGTGGCACCAGGGGGCCCGAAAGGCCACCGCATCGGAGAACAGATAGAGGGGGGTACCCGGCGAGAACTGCTCGGGCCGCAGGGCCCGGGGCTCGGCGCGGTACTGGTCCAGGCCGTCATCGAGCAGCAGGATCTGGGGAACGCGCACCAGGATCGCCGCCAGCAGCCGTCCACCCTCCCGGCGGTGGGGGAGATAGATCTTGCGCACCAGGCCCAGCCAACACAACCGCAACAGCAGCAGCAGCGTGAGGGGGCAGGCGGGAAGCCAGCCAAGCCCACGGCCCCACGCCCAGGTGGGCCGAGCACCAGCCTCCAGCCGTGTGGGTTCATACAACACAATCGCTCGATCGTGCGGCTGCTCTCGCAGCCTCTGGGCTGTCGCCGCGGCCAGATTCACCAGATTGAAGCAGAAATACACCGCCACCGCCGGGCGTCGACCACCCAGCCGCCCCCCCAGCCCCCTCATCGCCGCCGGCCGAGCCGGATCGCCGCCCGCAACGCCTCCAACTGGCCCCGGCTGAGGGAAAGCAGGGTGACCGGCAGCTGAATCAGGCGCCGACCGCTCCGCCACCAGAGACGATGCCACCAGCGCACCGGCCATTGGTCACCCAGAGGGGGCGGCACCAATTTCACCGGCAACTCTTCGAGAAAAATCTCCGGAATGGCCAGGAAACAGCCCCAGAACGTCATCCGCCGGGCGTGGTCAATCTCCTCACTGATCTCCACAGCGGCAACCGGCAACGTGGCCGGATCGACGCGCCAGAGCTCCGGGCCAAGACGCCGATAAGCGGAGCGCGGCCGGTTTGCATTCCAGGGGGTATGGGCAGCCTGCAGACGGTTGGCCAACCGGGAGGCCCGCAAGGCCGCCAAACCATAAGAAGCCACCAGGGCACCGCCAGTCCCCTGGGCCCCACCCCGACTGGCGTCGCTATGGGGCAGAACACCGAACCAGTGGGAGGGGATGCGGGCCGGTTCGAGGCCCAGGACCTGGGCCAACCGAGCCGACAGATCCTTGTCATCGAAGCCGTAACCCTCCAGCATTTCGTGAAAACCACCCACCGCCTCAAACAGCCGGCGAGCGATCAGCAGCTGACCCCTGCGGCCGCCCCCACCGCTGCCGAAGGCACAGGGCAGCCGGCCCTCCTGGCCGGTGGCAGCGAGGTTGAGAGACAACGCCTCCGCACCAGGATCAAAGCAGGCTTCAGGCCAGGCATCGGCATCGAGTTTGAGCAGGACGGTGCCTTGCGCCGTGGCCATCGCGAAGTTGTAGGCGCGGCAGAGATTCCAGCGCTCCTCCCCTTCCACCCGCAGCAGCCGTAGCCGTGGGTCTGCCGGCAGCTCCTGGCGCCGCAGGGGCTCGCGGCTGCTCCAATCAACGATCAGGTGTTCCCCGTGGTGGGGCCAGGCCGCCACCTGCGTGGCCGTGGCCAGCAGGTGCTGCCGCCGGTTCATGCACACCGTGACGATCGACAGGCTCATGAATCCAGCGGCGTGTTGCCCTGCACCAGCCGCTCCCCAAGCCTGCTCCGCAGGGCCATCAGCCCCTGGCGCCCCAGCACCAGGGCCCACACCGGCAGCTCCAACAGGGGGCGACCGCTGTACCACCAGATCCGGTGCCAGAGCCGCACCCGCCAGCGGCCAGCGCGCTCAGGCGGAAAGAGGGAATAGGGCAGCACCTCCAGACAGGGTTCCGGAATCGCCAGGAAGAAACCCCAGAAGGTCATGCGGCGGGCGTGATTGATCTCAGCAGCCACACCCGCAGCCAGCCGAGGCAGTGTGGCCGCTTCCACCTGCCACACGCCGGAGGCTCGCTCCAAATACACCGAAGCTGGGGCCCGGCCGCTCCAGGGGCAATGCGCCGCCAGCAGCCGGTTACTGAGCTGCGAGGCCCGCATCGCCGCCAACCCCCGGGACGCCTCCAGCCAGTCCAACCGGCCGGAGCGTCCCTGACCGGCCCGCTCTGCATCGGAATGGGGAATCACGCCGATCCAGGCTTCCGGAAGCTCCGAGGCTGGCTGGCCTGTGTGCACCGCCAGGCGTGTCTGCAGATCCTTGTCGTCGAAGCCGTAGCCGATCAGATGCTCATTGAAGCCACCTACCGCTTCAAACAGCTGGCGCGGCATCAGAAACTGACCCTTGCGCCCCTGCGGGCCGCTGCCGAACGCATAACCAGGACCCGCCGGCACCCCCCCAGACCGGGGCTGCAGACCCAGAACCTCGCCCACCCAGTCCTGCCTGGACCAGTCCTGTGTGGACCAGCCTTGCGTGGGCCAGGTGTCGGCATCCAGCTTGAGGATCCAATCCCCCTGGGCGCGGGACACCGCAAAGTTGTAGGCCCGGCACAGGTTCCAGCTGGGTTCGCGCTCCACCCGCAGCAGCCGGATCCGATCATCGGCGGGCAACTGCTGCCGCTGCACCGGCACCGCACTGCTCCAGTCGACAATCACATGCTCCTGATGGCCTGGCCAGGCCGCCACCCGCGAGGCCGTGGCCAGCAGGTGCTCCAACCGGTTCATGCACACCGTGACGATGCTCAGGCGAACCGCCGCGCTCGTGGCTGGCTGACTCAATCCCACAGACGCATGGCGTCATCGCGGGCCCGATACCACTCGGCCGCCAGTACTCCACCCATGGTGGCCTGCTCCCGGAACCAGGGGCCACCGAGGGTCCAGTGCAGCAACCTGGCCCCTAGGGAGCGGGCCGGATCCTGCACGTCCACCAGATGGTTCCAGCGATCGTCCAGGGCACCGATCTCCTGATCACCGGCCAGCCAGTGGAAGCGATGCAGCTCCAGACCGCTGGCAGTGTTCACATAGTCCGGTGTGAGTGCCGTGCAGCGCTCACCGTTGAGCAGCATCAGGGAACTCCAATTCTTCTTCGGATAGGGGCTCTGGGGCTCACCCAGAAACTTCACCGCCTCATTGGGGTTGTGCTCATGCTGGACGCACTGCACCGCATAGCGATCGTCGCGCTCAGCCCAGAGCTCGGCGATGTCGCCGCGGCAGAGCATGTCGCAGTCCATGAAGATGGCCCAGCCCCGGTAACCCATCAGATAGGGCACCAGGAAGCGGGTGAAGGAGAAGGCCGTCGCCTGCTTGGGATCCCGCTCCCGTTGGAACACCCCCAGAGCTTCCAGCTGGGGCGTGACGATCGGCGTGATCGACAGCGGCAGGGAGCTGTGCTGAACCAGGCTGTCGATCAGCACGGCGGTGGCGGCCCGCTCCCGCGGGTCGTAGCCAATGAAGAGGGGGATCGGACCTGGGGAGTGGGGCATCTGGGAAGTCCGTTCGCAGGGGGACCGAATCAACGCCTCGACCTGCTCCCGTGCGGAGCCACGAGCACCGGCGCAATCTAAGGGCGACCCTTTCGGCCTTTCTCCAGGGCATGCCTAGGCTCTGCCGATGGCTGCTGCCTCCACCCCCGCCAACGCTCCCGGGGAACGCACCTCCGCGTTCCTCGCCGGCCTCAACGACGCCCAGCGCCGGGCCGTGGATCACCACACCGGTCCGCTGCTGGTGGTGGCCGGGGCCGGTAGTGGCAAAACCCGCGCCCTCACCCATCGCATTGCCCACCTGATCGGCCACCACGGCGTCGATCCGGGCGCGTTGCTGGCGGTGACCTTCACCAACAAGGCCGCCCGCGAGATGAAGGAGCGGCTGGAGCTGCTATTGGCCCAGAAGCTGGCCCAGAGCCAGTACGGCCAGCCCTGGAGCACCCTCGGCCAGATCGAGCAGAAAAAGCTGCGCAGTCGCATCTACCGGGAGGTGATCAAGGAGCTGTGGATCGGCACCTTCCATGCCCTGTTTGCCCGGCTGCTGCGCTTTGACATCGACAAGTACAAGGATTCCGAGGGCCTGAGCTGGACCCGCCAGTTCTCGATCTACGACGAGAACGATGCCCAGAGCCTGGTCAAGGAGATCGTCACCCAGGAATTGGGGCTCGATCCCAAGCGCTTCGAGCCCAAGAAGGTGCGCTGGGCAATCAGCAACGCCAAGAACCAGGGCTGGCTGCCGGAGGAAATGGAAGCCAAGGCCGAAGGCCTGCGCGATCGCAAGATGGCCGAGGCCTACCGCCTCTACCGGCGTGCCCTGGCCGCCAACAACGCCCTCGACTTCGACGACCTGCTGCTGCTGCCGGTGCAGTTGCTGCGCCAGAACGAGCAGGTGCGCTCCTACTGGCATCGCCGTTTCCGCCATGTGCTGGTGGATGAATACCAGGACACCAACCGCACCCAGTACGACCTGATCAAGCTGCTGGTGACGGACGGCAAGGACCCGGAGACCTACGACGACTGGTCCGGCCGCTCGGTGTTCGTGGTGGGCGATGCCGACCAGAGCATCTACAGCTTCCGCGCTGCCGACTTCACGATCCTGATGGGCTTCCAGGACGACTTCGGCGACCGGGCCCCCGATGACACCACCCGCACGATGGTGAAGCTGGAGGAGAACTACCGCTCCACGGCCACGATCCTGGAGGCGGCCAACGCCCTGATCGCCCACAACAGCGAGCGGATCGACAAGGTGTTGCGGCCCACCCGCGGTGAAGGCGAACCGATCAGCCTGACCCGCTGCGACGACGAGATCGCCGAGGCCGAAGCGGTGGTGCACCGCATGCGCATGCTCGATGCCGCCCACCCCGAGCTGCGCTGGGGCGACATGGCCGTGCTGTACCGCACCAATGCCCAGTCGCGGGCGATGGAGGAATCGTTGGTGCGCTGGGGCATCCCCTATCTGGTGGTGGGCGGCCTGCGCTTCTACGACCGCCGCGAGATCAAGGATGTGCTCGCCTACCTGAAGCTGCTGGTCAACCCGGCCGACACCGTCAGCCTGCTGCGGGTGCTGAACACGCCCAAGCGGGGCATCGGCAAAACGACGATCGAGCGGCTCACCGATGCCTCCAGCCAGCTGGGCATCCCCCTGTGGGATGTGGTGAGCGACGCCGAAGCGGTGCGCTCCCTCGGCGGCCGTTCCGCCAAGGGGCTATTGCAGTTCCACGAGCTGATCTGTGATCTGCAGCGCCGTTCCCAGGAGGCCCCCCCCTCTGAGCTGGTGCAGCGGGTGATGGAGCAGAGCGGCTATGTGGCTGAACTGCTGGCCGAAGGCTCTGATGAGGCCGAAGACCGGCGCCGCAACCTGGGGGAACTGGTCAACGCCGCCCTCCAGTACCAGGAGGAGAACGAGGAGGGATCCCTGGAAGATTTCCTGGCCTCGGCCGCCCTGGCCAGCGACGCCGACAGCAAGGACACCGAGCAGGACCGGGTGACGCTCATGACCCTGCACGCCAGCAAGGGGCTGGAATTTCCGGTGGTGTTCCTGGTGGGCCTGGAGCAGGGGCTCTTCCCCAGCTACCGCTCCCTCGATGACCCCGCCTCGCTGGAGGAGGAACGACGCCTCTGCTACGTGGGACTCACCCGGGCCAAGGAGCGCCTGTTTCTCTCCCACGCCTGCGAGCGGCGCCTCTGGGGCGGCATGCGCGAGCCGGCGGTGCCGTCGGTGTTTCTCTCCGAGCTGCCCAGCGAACTGCTCCAGGGCGACATCCCCCACAGCGGCGGTGCCGCCATCCGCCGCGAACAGCGCCTCGATCGCCTCACCCGCGTCGACCGCCCCGAGAGCCGGCGGGTGGAAAGCGGTGGCGAAGCCGGAGCCCCCAGCAACGCCGTGCGCCGCCGCAGCGGTGCCGTCAACTGGGCGGTGGGGGATCGGCTGCGTCATGCCAGCTTCGGCGAGGGTGAGATCACCCACCTGTTCGGCAGCGGCGAGAAGATCTCGATTGCGGTGAAATTCGAAGGCATGGGGC
>CAIZOZ010000428.1 GCA_903934745.1 uncultured cyanobacterium | reverse complement strand
TGGATCGAGCTGCTGGTGGGCTGCCGCGAAGGCGAAAGCGGCCCCGTGGAGGCCTGGCTGGACACCTTTCCACGCCTGCCGATCGCCGACGCGATCATCCTGGCCACCGCCCGCTGCGCCGATCTGACCCTCGTCACCCGCAACAGCCGCGATTTCCCGCTGGCGCTGGGCGGTGTGCTGCATCCTTACGCGCTCTAAGGGCGGTCCCCCCTGCAAGGACCAGCGGCCGATCCAGCCGGATGGGTCCTGATCAGAGCTGAATCAGCGGTCAACCTCGCGCCGATGACCCATGCGGACCACCTGCACCACCAGCACCCGATCGAACACCTCATACACGATGCGGTAATCCCCCACACGCACCCTGTAGACCCCTGCTTCTCCCTGGAGGGCAACGCAATTGGGAGGACGGGGATTCTCGGCCAGCAGATCAATCGCCGCACGAATGCGTTGCTGATCGCGCCGTTGCAGGTCGGCCAGGGAGCGCACAGCACGGCGGGCCAGGCGAACCTCATAGCGCTGCGGTGGCTGTTCAGAATCTGAGGTCACACCAGGCCAAGGTCAACCTTGACCTGCTCCCACGGCACGCTGTCGTCGTCTTCGCGAGCCAGGGCCAGAGCTGCGCGGTCACTGGCCTCATCGGCTGCAGCCACCAAGCGCTCGAATGCCCCATGCTCCAGCACCACCGCCACCGGCCGGCCGTGACGGGTGAGCACGATGGGCTCACCGCTGCGCTGGGTGGTTTCAATCACTTCCGCAAGGTTTTCACGGGCCTGACTGACGGCAATTTCTCCCATGCTTCCCCAGGCTTTGTACAAATCGTACAGCCGCTCCTCGGGGATGCCGACGCTCGCCTGGCGATCCCCTACGGGCTGCACGGCGGCTTTCTGGAGGGGGGAGGCGACCGGCCCTGGGGTTCCGCAGAGCCTGATCAGCCATCAGTCGATTCGGCCGGCATCAGAGCGAGGACGGCCTGCGCCATTCCCGTTCGATCGTTGACGCCATCACTGCTGCGCTGGCCTGAACCGGAGCAGGTGCTGAGCCAGGTGTGCGCCTGGGCGGCCCAGATGCGCGTCACCAGCAACGGCCAAGTCACCTTCCCCAGGACATACGCGAACGCTTCGGCCTCCTCCCCCACACCGAGCTCCACTTCGTGGAGGAAAGGGGGAGGGTGTTCCTGGAGAAGGACAACAGCCAACCCAGTCGCGGCGAAGTCGAGCCTGGTGATCAGCTCTGATGGTGCTGGTCGACGCCAACGTGATCCTTGAAATGGCTGAGCAGGATGGATGGACTCACCGCTGGGCTGGCGATTGCCTAGGGCCCGCACGGGAGTTGCGCGAAGGGGTGAAAGCCGGTAGCAACATTGCTACACTGTCCAAAGCAGCAGCGCTCGCCGTGGCCGTGACCATCTCCAGCCGGGCCTTTAACCAGGATGCGGCCGGAGCCAAGCGGGCCGCCAATCAGGGCCCGGTGTTCATCACCGACAGGGGGAAGCCAGCCCATGTGCTGCTCTCGATCGATGCGTATCACCGCCTGCTGGGAAGCAGAGGTTCGATCGCCGACCTGCTGTGCCTTCCAGGAGTGGAGGAGCTGGAACTGCCGCTGATCCGACACCCCGAGCCGGCGAGAGCCGCGGATTTGAGCTGAAAAGGGCAGCTTCACCCTCATGTATCTGCTCGACACCAATGTCGTTTCAGAGTTGCGCAAGGTGCGCGCTGGCCGGTCCGACCCGGGGGTTGCTGCTTGGGCCGATCAGGTAGAGCCCGGTAGCCTCTTTCTCTCCACGATCACGCTGCACGAACTGGAGCTTGGCGTGCTGTTGATGGAGCGGCGGGATGCCAAGCAGGGCTCCCTGCTGCGGCAGTGGCTGGAACAGGCGGTGCTGCCCGCCTTTAGCGGCAGGATCTTGGTGGTGGATGCCGCCGTGGCCCGTCGCAGCGCGGCTCTCCATGTGCCTGACCCCCAGCCATTTCGGGATGGCCTGATCGCCGCCACCGCGCTGGAACACAACCTGGTGGTGGTGACCCGCAACCTGGCCGATTTCGAGGCCACCGGGGTGAAACTGCTCAACCCCTGGCAGCAGCGGTGAGCGGCCGAAGCCGCCCGGTCCAGCCGAAGGCGCCGAGCCCTCGATCGCAACCGCATCGGCGACAGCCCACTGACCCGACTCAGCACTGCTGAAATGAACGCTCTGGAGCAGGCGTTGCGGGCCGCCCTGGGATTGGCGGGGGTCTGATGGCTCGTGTGGATCGGCCATGGATCTGCTGGCGGCAGCGAGCAGCGGAATCCCGCGTTCACGGGCCTGCACCAGGGCAGAGCCAAATCACGGTGGCCCCTGGTTATGGAGCCGCACCAGAGCTCTTGCTACTGCGAGACTGGTTCCATGGAAGCGACGACTGCCCCCTCCATCGAGACACGCCTCCCCCTGCTGGCGGCGGCGATCGGCGCTCACATTCCAGGGGCCCAGGTGCGTCTGTTCGGTTCCCGTGCCCGCGGTAACGCCAGTCCCGACTCGGATATCGACCTGTTGATCACGGTCCCCGACATCTGGCTGGCCAGCCACGATCGCTGGCTCACCCTCAGTGAGCTCAGGCGCCGGCTGGCCATGGTCGATGTATCGCTGGATCTGCTGTTGTTTTCGGAAGCTGAAGTGGCGGAACGTCAGCACTGGCAGAGCCACGTGATCGGGCAGGCCTATCGGGAGGGGCAGCTGCTCCATGGTCCTCTCTGAAGCCGAGGGCTTCCTGAAGATGGCCAGAGCAGACCTGGCAACCGCTCTGGAGAGTTCAGATCCGGCTCGGTTCCGCGAGGCAGCCTGGGGACTTTGGTTGCAACAGGCTGCCGAAAAGGGCCTGAAAGCTTGGCTGCATCAGCTCAATCTCCTGCCACCGCGCAGCCATATGACCTGACTCGACTGTTCCTGATGCTCAAAGATGCCGGCGCCGCTATCGATGACTACGAAAATTTGGAGCGGCTGACAGATTACGCCGTACAGTTTCGCTACGAGCTTGATTTGCCTCCACTGGCTCTTGATCGCGCCGAGTGGAATGAGAAAGTCAAGGAACTTCTCGATACTGTGGCTTTTCATCTGGCAGGTTGAGCCAGCCCGGTGACCTGTGGCGGGGCAGCAACGGCTGGAGAAGGAGGCCCTGGCGCTGTTGCATCAGGCGGAGAGGGAGTACTGGGCGCTTTGAGGCGCCCCCCGACAAGACACCTACCGAAAGTACGAAAAGTCTTTTGCACGTGCCGCTCCCCTCAATCGTGAGCTCCACCTGATCGGCGGGCTTGAACCAGAGCGACGGATCGGCGGCGGGAACGAGCACCACAACGGGTGGCGCGAAGGCGTCGAAGCTCTTGCCGCGGCACCGCTGGCCGCTAGCCGGTTCAGGGCGCTTCTGCCAAGCGCGGACGCTCACCCTGGCCTGGAATGGCGCCCGCTGCGCCTCCGACCTGGTGATTCTCGATGCCGCCTCAATGGCCGAGGTGGCCGTACTGGAGCTGCCCCTGGCGATCCCCTACGGCCTACACGGCAGCTTCGTACCGGCCTGAGCGGCGCCTGGCCCGTCGGCAGCGCGATGCGGGTTCAACGCATCATGAAATCCACCGAGTGAGAATCCTCAGCCAGCAACATTGCTTCCATGATCAGCACCCGGTTCTGCAGCTCCAGGGCAAGCGCAGGCTGCTGTTGCGCCATGGCCTCCAGTTGATCTCTGCTGAGCGAATAAAGCACGGCATCATGGCTGAACGTGGCTGTGCCGATACGAAGCGATTTCAGGTAGAATGAAACCTCACCAAAGACTGAACCTGAGCCAATGGCGAAAAGGCGCTTGCGCGAACCATTGGCAGAGATCGAAGCCACCTCAATCTCACCTGACTCCACGAGATAGAGATGCACGGACTCATCGCCATCTCGCCAGAGGATGCTCCCAGCCGGATAGCTCTTGCGCTGCAGATATTTCCCTGCCTTGGCGATGAACTGAGCCGTCCACTCCTGAGCATCTTCATCCAGACGGGCCAGGGTCTGAGCCTCAGCATCAGTCGGCAGATCAGGCGAATCACCCTCTGCACAGCACCCTGCCAGTAGTTGATCTTCACACCATTGCAGGGCCTCATCCATGTCAGAGGCCAGGTGCATGGAGGCTGTCAGATCCCGACCTGTTGCATCCGCAGGGCCCATGAAGCGCACGAGTTGGCGCCTGGCCACCGGCGACAGATCACTGAGGACCAAGGTCGCCTGCCGGGAGCTGGCCAGTTTGGCAAGGCGACTGATCCAGGTCATGCCGCCGGCATCGATGCCAACAACATCGCGAAAATCCAGCAGCAGGAAGCGGGGAACCCGGCGCTCCTCAGCGCCAAGCAACGCCTGCATGCGCCGATAGAGATTAAACGAAGATCCAAAAAAGACTGATCCCTGCAAGGCGAAAATCCGGACGTCATCGCCCCGACGCCGCAGCAAAGAGGCGGCAGACCGGGAGCGAATCTCCTGACTTTGGATCGTCCGGCAAGTGCTGGCAAACTTAACCAGATTGACCCTGGAAGAACTGATCACGAAGAAGCAGAATGCCGCCAAAAGCCCAACCAGTACGCCATTGACGAAGCCGAAGTAGGCGATCACAACCATGATCAAGATGGTCGATCCGTACTCCAGCCTGGTGAGACGTTTAAAGCTGTCAACACAAGGATCTTTCAGCATGCAAATACCAAGGAATATCGTCAGCCCACCCAGCAAGAAATTTGGAAAGATCTGCAGCAATGACATCCCGAACCCCAGGGCCGCCACCGACATCGCTGAGTTGATCAGGCTGGGCAGGCGACCCGGCGCATTCAGCTCATGCGACAAGGCCGAGCCACTGATCGATAGATAGCCATTGGCACCGCCGAACAAGCCGGCCACCAGATTGGCCAGGCCATTCCCCCTCAGCTCCCTGTCCAGATCGATCTCCTCCTCCGTTGCCTGCTCAAGTCCGGAAGCATTGAGAAGCAGCGCCAGCGAACCCACAAAAGCAATGATCAGATAGTGAATAACATGCCCGCTAAGAATGTTCCAATCAATCTGGCCCAGCTGCGCCAGGCTCAAGGGAGGCCAGAGCCTGCCAGCCGGAAAACCACCCTCAATCCAGCCGCGCGTGATTGCCTCCTGGGTGCTGATCTGAAAGCCATGCAAGGACAGGGCAAAAATCAGAGCCGACGCAAACAGCAGCGTGGGCAAGACCCAGGCCTTGGGGAAACGCAGATGGATCCACACCAAACCAATGCCAAACAACATGCCAGGCAGCCATCGCCCAAGGGCCCCAGGCCTGAACAACTGATCCAGATTGAGCATGGTCAGGTTGGTGTTCATCAAGAAGCCCAGCCCTGCCAGAAGCAGAATCACACCCGTACCTGCCAGGAAACCACTCACGACCGAAGGGGGAAAGAAGCGCGCCCCAACGCCAAGTCGAAACTGGCCCAAGCCATAGAGCGTGAGACCCATCACAAGCGTTGAGATGGCAATCGCCGCCACCACTGTTGGCAACGTACTAGCATTATTGTGCGTACTGGCGGCAATACTGATGACCATCAGAGCAACAATTGCCGGCGTTGAATCTTGAACCCCAGCCATGCCGAAGCGGCTGCTGGACTGCAGGGACGCAACGGCACCCACCATCGCATTGCCAACCAGAAAAAGGCCGATCCCCAAGGGAAAATAAGGCCTCAGATCGCCTGAAAAAATGACAGAAGCCAGGGCAATACACAGGGGGATTGCCATCGCCCCATTGATCACCCCTGAGACGACTGCATTCACAGTTGAGCCTTTTGTGCCCTGACTCGCCTGGCTACTCATGTCTCGTCACCGGCTTCACGACTGAGATTCTGCCTCTTGCCTGGCGCCTCGACAGCATCGGCATGAATCGAAGCCGAACGAAGCAAGGCCGGGGTTTCATTCTTTGCCGTCCCAGCATTATCCACGGCTGGCCAGCTCCCAGCACTGCCGCCCTGATCAGCGAGACTGGGCCGAATCCAGGCCCACATCTGGGGCTCCCCCCTCCACCCATGGTCGCCAGCCCTCCAGGCACCCTCCGCGACGCCAGTGTCGATGCGGCCAGCGCCGCCGCGGCCCGTGCTTTCCCCCTGGCGGCGATCACCGGCCACGGCACCTTGAAGCTGGCCTTGCTGCTGGCGGCGGTGGATCCAGGCCTGGGCGGGGTGGTGATCGCCGGCGGCCGCGGCACCGGCAAATCGGTGCTGGCCCGTGGGCTCCATGCCCTGCTACCGCCGATCGATGTGCTCGATCTCGGCAGCGGCACCAGCCTGCTCAACCAGGATCCTCGCCGCTCCGAGGAGTGGGACGAGCCCACCCGCAGTCGCATCACGGCCCTCGGAGGCGATGCCGAAGGCCTCGACGTCAGCGCCCTGTTGCCCACCAAAGTGGTGGCGGCGCCGTTTGTGCAGGTGCCCCTGGGCATCACCGAAGACCGGCTGCTGGGGTCGGTCGATGTCACCGCCTCCCTGGCCGCCGGGGCTCCGGTGTTCCAGCCGGGGCTGCTGGCCGAAGCCCATCGCGGTGTGCTCTACATCGACGAGCTCAACCTGCTCGACGACGGCATCACCAACTTGCTGCTGGCGGCCGTCAGCAGCGGTGAAAACCGGATCGAACGCGAAGGGTTGAGCCTGTCGCACCCGTGCCGCTGCCTGCTGATCGCCACCTACAACCCCGAGGAGGGGGCGGTGCGCGACCACCTGCTCGATCGCTTCGCCATTGCCCTCTCCGCCAACCAGTTGCTGGATGTGGAGCAACGGGTGGCAATCACCCGCTCGGCGCTCGATCACGGCGAATCCAGCGACCGCTTCCGCCAGCGCTTCCAGGAGGAAACCGATGCCCTGGCCACCCAGCTGTTGCTGGCCCGCCAATGGCTGCCGGATGTGCGCATCAGCCGCGAGCAGATCACCTACCTGGTGACCGAGGCCCTGCGCGGCGGCGTCGAGGGCCATCGCTCCGAGCTCTATGCGGTGCGGGTGGCCCGCGCCCATGCCGCCCTCAGCGGCCGCGACCAGGTGGAGGCCGAAGACCTGCAGGTGGCGGTGCGCCTGGTGATTGCGCCGCGGGCCCTGCAGCTGCCACCGCCGGATCCTGACCAGCCGCTGGAACCGCCGCCGCCGCCACCACCCCAGGGGGAGCAGCCACCGGAGGAGCCCGAGCCGCCGGACAACGACCAGGAGCCCGACGAGCCGGACGAGGAGGACAACAACGACGAGGACGACAGCCCGGAAGACCAGGCCCCACCCTCGATTCCGGAGGAGTTCCTGCTCGATCCGGAGGCCACCGCCATCGACCCCGACCTGCTGCTGTTCTCGGCCGCCAAGGCCAAGAGCGGCGGCAGCGGCAGCCGCGCCGTGGTGCTCAGTGACAGCCGTGGTCGCTACGTGAAGCCGATGTTGCCCCGCGGGCCGGTGAAACGCATCGCCGTTGATGCCACCCTGCGGGCGGCAGCGCCCTACCAGAAGGCGCGTCGTGCCCGCGAACCGCAGCGCAACGTCATTGTCGAAGATGGCGACTTAAGGGCCAAGCAACTGCAACGCAAGGCCGGCGCTCTGGTGATCTTCCTGGTGGATGCCAGCGGCTCGATGGCCCTGAACCGCATGCAGAGCGCTAAGGGGGCCGTGATCCGGCTGCTCACCGAGGCCTACGAAAACCGCGATCAAGTCGCCCTGATCACCTTCCGCGGCGAGCAGGCCGACGTGCTGCTGCCCCCCACCCGTTCGATCACCGCCGCCCGCCGCCGGCTGGAGGCGATGCCCTGCGGCGGCGGCTCCCCCCTGGCCCATGGGCTCACCCAGGCCGCCCGCGTCGCGGCCAATGCCCTCGCCACCGGCGATCTGGGCCAGGTGGTGGTGGTGGCGATCACCGATGGTCGTGGCAACGTACCGCTCGCCCGCTCCCTGGGGCAACCAGCGCTGGAGGGGGAAGAAGCCGTGGACCTCAAGGAGGAGGTGAAACAGGTGGCCAGCCGCTACCGCGCCCTGGGCATCAAGCTGCTGGTGATCGACACCGAGCGCAAGTTCATCGGCAGTGGCATGGGCAAGGATCTGGCCGCGGCCGCCGGTGGCCGCTACGTCCAGCTGCCCAAGGCCAGCGACCAGGCGATCGCCGCCATCGCCATGCAGGCGATCGCCACGGTCTGAACCGCGAGCCACAGCAGAGGCGACAGCCGTCTACAACCCACGGCGCCCGGCTGACCCTGGCAGCGATCGAGCAGCGGATCCAGACCCCGGCTCAGCGGATCTTGAGTCCAGGAACTGGGTCTAAGGACTGGGCGCCGCCCCACTGGAGCGCGGCGCGAAGCGGCTCGAAGCGGGTGGCGGCTTGGGGCTCTGCTCACGCTCCTGGCGCTTCTGATCGTCCCGCTCCTTGGCGGCCTGGGTCTGGGCCGGATAGAGCTCACCGAAGAACTTACCGAGCCCTACGGAAACGCTGCGGATCCCATCCATGAACTTGGGATCATCGGTGAGCTTGCGCACATCCCCCCCCACCGCACTCCAGCGATCGGTGAGCTGCTTGGCATTGGTGAGGGTGGCCTGCAGATCGGCCACGGTCCTGGGGGTATCAAGGGAGGCGGTGAGATTCTTGATGTGCCTGGTGGCCTTGGCGGTATCGACGCTGGCGGTGTTGATGTTGGCGAGGATCGGATCGAGCTTGGTGGCCGAACGATTCAGCTGGTTGACCAGCACCTGGGCATCCTTGAGAAACACCTGTCCATCGATGGTGAGCTTCTTGGTCTCGTCGGCGGTGGCCTCGAAGCTCACGGTGGCGGCCACCAACTTGTTGACGAGCTTCTGCTGGTCAGCCTCATCCAGCATCTTCTGCACCGTGTCGGTGACCGAGGAGAGGGTGGCGGAGCTCAGCCCCTGCACCATGCCGTTCTGGCAGACCATGCGTCTGTTATTGCAGCTGGGATCCCGCGGCGCAGGGCTGCTGGCCGGCAGGGGCTGGCCGGCACTGATCAGGGCCACCTGGGCATCACCACCGAGCAGGGAAGCCGCCCCCACCCGTGCCACCACCGGCCTGGGCAGGAGCAGCTTGGGATCGTTGATCTCCAGATCGACCACCACCGCCTGATCGGTGACCTTGAGTCGGCGCACATTGCCCACCAGCACTCCGCGATAGACCACCGGCGAGCGCTCCGCCAGGCCGGCCGCATCAGCAAAACTGGCCTGCAGGGTCCAGGTGCTCTGGCTCATCGACACCCCCTTGAGCCAGAGCCAGAAGGTGAAACCGCTGCCCGCAGCAGCGATCAATGAAAATCCGACCAGAGCCTCACGGACACTGCGGCGCATGGGCTCAGAGCTCCGCCGGCTGCATGGGTCCGCGCAGACTACCGCTCCGGAACTGCACCACGTAGGGATCGGTGGTGACCCTGAACTCGTCGATGCTGCCGTTCCAGCGGAAATGGCCCTCGTAGAGCAGCATCACCCGCTCAGCACAGCGCTCAATCGTGCTGATCACATGACTCACCACCACCGAAGAGGCATTGGTGAGTTCGGTGGTGCGCACGATCAGGTCTTCCACCCGGGTGCAGGCCACCGGATCGAGACCAGCGGTGGGTTCATCGAACAGCAGCAGGGGCACGCGGCCGCCGGCGGCACCGGGATCATCGATCAGGGCCCGGGCGAAACTGACCCGTTTCTGCATGCCACCACTGAGTTCTCCGGGCAGCAACTCGTCGATGCCCACCAGTCCCACCGCCTCCAGGGCCCGGCTCACCCGCTCGCGGATCTCCCGATCACTCAGCTTGCTGAAGCGATAGAGCAGAAAGCCCACGTTCTCGCGCACCGTCAACGAGGCCAGCAGGGCCGGGTTCTGAAACACCAGCCGCACGTCGGGAGGATGGCGCTGATCGAGGCGCAGGTAGGTCTGCTCGTCGCCGTGAATGCTGAGGCTGCCGGCGGAGGGCAGCAAGAGCCCGGAGAGCAGCCGCAGGATCGTGGACTTACCGGCCCCAGAAGGGCCAATCACCACCAGACGCTCGCCGGCGAACAGATCCAGATCCACCGAGTCCAGCACCGGTGGCTTGGCGCCCCAGCGCACCGTGAGCTTCTCCATCTGGGCCACGAGCGCATCCGGAGGAGTGTTGGCGACGTCAGCGAGACTGGAAACCAAGAGCTCTGGGGGAGGAAACGGGGGAATGGGGATGGCACCCAGCCCATCCTGACGTTTCCCCCGCCGCTTTTCACTTTCCCCGACCGGTTTCCATCCGTACAGTTCGTCCACGTCCCCGCCGCGACCCGGCGCTCCCCCCTTGCCCGTCCGCGGCTCCGGCGCCAAAGCTCCCAGGTCGAGGCGACCCACCGCACGACCGAGCTGGGTCGGCCGCGGCGATCGACGCCGGCAAGATCTGGTGAGTCGCTCCAGGCGGGCCGCCCGCTGGCTGCAACCGGGGCTGGTGGTGAAGCGCTGGATGTTCACCTCCGGCCTGGGCCTGTTGATCCTGCTGCTCGGCGCCGCGGTCTGGGCCGACCTGCAGCCGATCTACTGGATCCTGGAGGCGATCAAAATAGCCCTGGCCCAGCTGACGCGCGTGCTGCCCCGCAGCATCACTGGACCCCTGGTGCTGCTGATCGGTGGTGGCCTGATCTGGCTGGGCCAGAGCCGCAGCTTCGGCTCGATCCAGCAGGCCCTGGCCCCGGAGAAGGACACGGTGCTGGTCGATGCCCTGCTGGCCCAGCGCCGCCTCAATCGCGGCCCGGCGATCGTCGCCATCGGCGGTGGCACCGGCCTGTCCACCCTGCTCTCGGGCCTGAAGCGCTACAGCACCAACCTCACGGCGATCGTCACCGTCGCCGATGACGGCGGCAGCAGCGGTGTGCTGCGGCGCGAGTTCGGCGTTGCGCCCCCCGGCGACATCCGCAATTGCCTGGCGGCCCTGTCCACCGAGGAACCCCTGATGACGCGGCTGTTCCAGTACAGATTCCGCTCCGGCACCGGCCTGGAGGGCCACAGCTTCGGCAACCTGTTCCTGACGGCCCTCACCGCCATCACCGGCAGCCTCGAATCGGCGATCACCGCCAGCAGCCGAGTGCTGGCGGTGCAGGGCCAGGTGGTGCCGGCCACCAATGCGGATGTGCGCCTCTGGGCCGAACTGGAAAACGGCGAGCGCATCGAAGGCGAATCGCAGATCGGCAAGGCCACCAGCCCGATCGTGCGGCTCGGCTGCATGCCCGAACGCCCGCCGGCCCTGCCCCGCGCCCTGGAGGCGATCGCCCATGCCGATCTGATCGTGCTCGGACCCGGCAGCCTCTACACCTCGTTGCTGCCCAATCTGCTGGTGCCGGAACTGGTGAGCGCGATCAGCCGCAGCAAGGCGCCGCGCCTCTACATCTGCAATCTGATGACCCAGCCGGGCGAAACCGATGGCCTCGATGTCGGCGGCCATCTGCGGGCGATCGAGGCCCAGCTGGCCAGCCTGGGCGTGGAGCAGCGGCTGTTCAATTGCGTGCTGGCCCAGGAAGAGCTGGACGATTCGCCCCTGGTCACGAACTACCGCCTGCGCGGCGCCGAACCGGTCACCTGCGACACCCGCTCCCTGATCAGCCAGGGCTATGAGGTGATGCGGGCCCCGCTCCAGGGTGCCCGCCCCACGGCCACGCTGCGCCATGATCCCCGCAGCGTCGCCCTGGCGGTGATGCGCTTTTACAAGAAGCACCGCCGCGACTGAGCGGGCAAACCCACAAACAAGACTCAGTAGGCGTCCTGCATCTCATAGAAATCCGGCTGCACATAGTCCTTACGCAGCGGATATCCCTTCCAGTCCTCCGGCATCAGCAACCGCTTCGGATGGGGATGGCCCTCAAACTGGATACCGAACATGTCAAAGGTTTCGCGCTCCTGCCAGTCGGCGCCGCGGAACAGCCCATAGAGGCTGGGAATGGTGAGATCGCCATCCCGGGCCAGGAACACCTTGAGCCGCACCTCTTCGAGGCGCAGGTCGGCGGGAAGGGCCTGGGTGGTGCCGGGGGGCGCGGAGGCGGGGGCGATGTGATCGGCCACGCCGGCCAGTTTCACCAGGTTGTAGAAGCTCACCAGACGACCACCCGGGCCTTCGTCGTAGCCACCCTGGCACTGCAGGTAATCGAAGCCCGTGGCCTTGAGTGCCGTCACCACCAGTGGCAGGCAAGCCGGCTCAACGCCGATCACCTCGACACCGAGATGGTCGGGCGGCAACACCGCATGATCGAATCCCTGCTGGCTCAGCCAGGTGCTCAGCGGCCCCGGCGCCGGTGAGGTGGCGGTAACAGCGGCGGTGTCGTCGGGCATGGCTCTGGGGTGGAAAGGGCGGCCAGGAGAGGCGAAAGGAGGGCTGGGGAGCGGGGGACGGCTGTGGTCGAGGACGAGCTGTGAACTGATAAGAGAAGAGCTGTGGCCGCGAAAGGCCTTGCTCCCGACAGAGCAGACGGCTGCGGACCAGGCCCAGGCAACGATCAGCCTTGGCCCCCGTTCACCGAGCTCGCTGGGGCCGCCACCGGCTCAGGCACAACCTGGCCGAGCGACGGGGTGCTTGCCAAGGGCAGACCGGCAGCCGCGGCCAGCGCCGTCTTCTGGGATTCGGCCCTCAGATAGCGGCCATCGACAATCGGCACCACAGCCTTGAGCTGGTGGGGAATCGTGCAGTACCGATGGTTCTGCTGCACCTGGCCCCGCTCGGCCAGGGCTTCGTTGCCCACTTTCTTACGCAGTTTGATCACCGCGTC
>CAIZOZ010000427.1 GCA_903934745.1 uncultured cyanobacterium | reverse complement strand
GCGGTGAGTGAGGTGATCGGCCCCTGTGAAGCCCGCCAGCTGCGCCGCAATCTCGAGCAGCTGGCCCTGCTCACCGCCGAGCGCCCCTATCTCGAAGGCGAGGCCCTCAGCCTGGCCGATCTGGCCGTGGTGGCCCAGCTCAGCCTGCTGAAGTTTCCCGCCAGCGCCGGTGCCCCGTTGGCCGGCCTCGGGGTTGAAGGCATCGCCGACAACCCCCTGCTGGCGGGCCTGTTCAGCTGGCGTGATCGTATTTTGATGGAAGTGGGCTGAGCCTGAGCTGCAGGTGATCCGTGGCCACCGGAATCGCCTGCAGGCCTGCCGCTGGTGACGGGTAGCTGGCCTGCCACTGGTCCCCGTCGATGCTGCCGTCGGCGCGCCGCTGCCAGCGGCCCAGCGTTTCCACCTGGCTGACACGGGGCTCCTGGCCGAAACGGTGCAACACCTGCAGGCACAGTTCGTCGCTGAGGAAACTGCCGGGGGCCGGTGTGGCCTCGGCACGGGCGAGCACCGTGGATTCCAGCAGCCGCTCACCGCTGAGGCGGCTTAACTGGCGATCGGGATTGGTCGGGTCGTCCTGCACCGCGAGCAGCTGGTCCCCCAGTAGCGCCTTGCCGATGGCGGCGGCATTGAAGGCCCGATCCGCCACGGCACCGCCGCGACCATCAGGCCGGAACCGCACCGCCCAGACCAGGTCAGCTTCAGCCGGCTGGCTGGCACCGATCCGGCCGTCCGGCATCACCGTGCTGCGCACCTGCCACTCGCCGGCAAACCAGCCGGGCCAGGCCAGGTCCTGGTGCTGGGCCCTGGGCAGGGGCGCCGGCAGCTGCCAGTCGGGCCATTGCTGGCGCCGGGTTTCCAGCGTGGAGACGCGGCCAGGAACCAGGGGAATGATCGCCAGAGCCTCGGCCCGATCTCCCGGGGGACCGGCGGTTGGCAGCAGCAGCACCAGGGTGCTGAGCAGGAGCGCCAGGATGGCGTTGCTCCGGTGTTGGTTCATGTCCGATCCCCTGCTGCGGGAACTCGATCATTACGTGGTGCTGGAACCGGCCGCAGCCGAACGCATCCTCAGCGCTGCGGAGACGCGCCTGTGGTTGATCGACCAGCTGGGCCGCCTCGATCACCCCCCTGCCGATCTGGCGGGACTTGGGGACGCGGCGACCCAGGCGGAGCGCCTGCTCGACACCGCCTGCGAGCTGGAGCTGGAGCCGGGGCGCACGATCCAGTGGTTCGCGGTGCGGCTGGAGCCGCCCGGGGGCTGACGCCGCAGGCGCCGAGGTGCTTAGTTCAGGCCTGCCGTGGGTTGGCCGTCGCTGTCCAGCAGCTGGGCCGCTGCCTCGGGAGCCTGCCGGCGTTCCCGCAGGATGGCCGGCAGCGCCTCCAGCACCTTGCGGGCGATCTGGCTGGGGGAGTCCTCCTCCAGTTGCTCCACCGAGAGGTCGGCCTGCCCATACAGGGGACGCCGCTCCGCCAGCAGGGCACCAAGGCGCTCGGCCGGATCAGCCTGAGCCAGGAGGGGGCGGGGGGTGCTGTCGGCGATCAGGCGTGCCAGCAGCAACTCCTGCGGTGCATCCAGCCAGATCACCACCCCCTGCTGCAGATGGCCCCAGTTCCGGGGCCGGGTGACCACGCCGCCGCCGGTGGCCACCACCAGGGAATGCCAGTGGGCGATCGAATCGAGCACGGCGGTTTCCAGGTCGCGGAAGCCGGTTTCGCCGTCGCTGGCGAAGATCTCCGGGATGGAGCGGCCGGCCGTCTGGGCGATGACGCTGTCGGCGTCGACGAAGCGATAGCCCAGGGCTTCGGCCAAGGGGCGACCCACCGCGCTCTTGCCGGCGCCCATCATGCCGACCAGATAGAGGTTGAGACCCTGCAGCCGCTGGGCCAGCTCGCCTGCAGAGGGGGAGGCCGCAGCCATGGCAGCGATCGACGGCATTTCAGACTCCGTTTCTAGGATGGAGAGCCCTGGACCTGGGCCATGACCCCCGCAGGCTTGAAGGCGCCGCCCCAGGCTCCAGCCGCAACGCCACCCGAAGCCCCACCTGGCGACTCCCTGGCCCCTCCCACCCCGTGCTCGGCGCCACCGGGCCCAGCCCCGTCGGTTGCGGCTCCCCATGGTCGGGGCCGCCGCTGCCTGATCACCCGTAAGGCCGTGTTCAGCGCCAGCCATCTCTACCGCCTGCCTGAGCTCAGTGATGGCGAGAACCAGGCTCGCTTCGGCCCCTGCAGCATCGCGCCGGGCCATGGGCACAACTACGAGCTGATCGTCGCCATGGGGGGTGCCCTCGACGCCGATGGCATGGTGCTCAACCTTTCGGAGGTGAAGCACGCCATCCGCCGCGAGATCACCGAGCCCCTGGATTTCCGCTTTCTCAATGGGACCTGGCCCGAGTTCGACCTCAGCCGCCCCGAGGGCCGCCTGCCCACCACCGAGGCGCTGGCCCTGGCGATCCGCGACCGGCTCACGCCCCACTTGCCCGTGATGGGCATTCGCCTCTACGAACACCCCAAGCTCTGGGCCGATGTGCTCAGCGGTCCCCACCTCGATCCCATGGACGCCTTCCTCTCGATCCGCAGCCATTTCGCCGCCGCTCACCGGCTGGCCAGGCCCGAACTCAGCCAAGCCGAAAACGAGGCGATCTACGGCAAGTGCGCCCGGCCCCACGGCCACGGCCACAACTATCTGCTCGATGTCACGGTGCGCGGCCCGATCGACGCCCGCACCGGCATGGTCTG
>CAIZOZ010000426.1 GCA_903934745.1 uncultured cyanobacterium | reverse complement strand
CGAAAGCGTTGCGTGAACCTTCTTGAATCTCAGGGATGGATGGGCCGGGTTCTGTTGCCAGAGCTGATAGGCGCGTCTGATCTTTCGTCTCCTTTCGAGGGGCGCCTGGGTATAGAGCTGTCTGAACTGATCAGTCGTAACTGAGTTCACTGCAGCTCGTCGATGGGCTGCACCCGACCAGCCTGGAAATCTTGAATGGCATCATTGGCCATTTGTTCCAGCAGGTTCTGCGAACCAGAGAACAGGGCGCTCCAGCGCTCTTCTGATTCCATTTCCTCGAGCAGGATCGCGGCCAGCACGTTCTGCTCCTCTTCTGGGAGCTTGGCCGCGGAGGCTACCGCAGCAGACAGAGCTTGCGTCATCGGTTTCGCTCCTGGTCAGTGGGCCCAGCTCATTCTGTCAGGGTCAGCCAGGATCATTGGCAGGTGCCGTAGCACCATGGTCAGAGCGACTGCTCGATGGCACCAAGCGCCGCATCGGCATCAAGACCGGCATTGGTCGGTTCCATCAGGCCCGCTGGTGGTTGAAATGGTCGGAATGGAGAGGCGCGCGTTGACTCAAGCGAATTGTTACCCATCTAGTTAACGTCTGGCCGACACCGGCCCCCTGCTGTCGTCTCAGGCGTTGCCGAACTCGATGCCGCACCACTCAGCGACACCGGCGATCAATGCACCCCACAGCAACGTCTTCCAGGCTTGGTACAGCAGGCGATTCAGAACGGCAGCAACTGGTGGAATCATCGGATGGCCTCCGAACGTAGCGGCTTGATCTCGGCGCTCTGCACCGCAAAGGTTGGGGAGCGGTGGGCGTCGAGCGGCCAGCGCCTCACCCATACACAATCAGAACAGTCGTCGAGATTCACGACTTGATAAGTGGCACCTGGCTTTTGATTGAGGCTGATCAGGTTTCCGGGTTGGATGGTCATGGTTTAGAGCTACGCTCCTTACCACTCAAGCGTGCCTTGACAGCTGGTTGAGTAACAATGCTTGATCCCTGACCGTTAGCTGCTCGTCTCGGCGGCTTCGGGGATGTGGTTTCTGGCCTTCAAGGGAGACGATGGCGTGCAAGCCACACCACCGGCAGGCTCACCACCAGGGTGACCAGCGCGTACAGCAGGATGGCCAGACCCAGGCCCGACAGCGCCTCGCCGTGGCGGCTGGCAAACAGCAGGGCCAGACCCGGATTGCGCATCGCCGTTACCAGGGAGGTGGTCATCCCATGACCGGATCGGCCGCCCCCGAGGGCCCAGCCGATCAGCAGCGAGGTCAGCGCCATCAGCACCATCGCGATCAGCGCCGCCAGATTGGCGCTGAGGAAGCCCCACAACGACGGCCCAACCTTGAGCAGCAGCATCACAACCAGCAGGATCAGCAAGCCGTTGGCCAGCCGTTCCAGTGGTGTTCTGAGCCGCTCGGCGAGGCGAGGGCGCCAGCGGCGCAACACCAGCCCCAGCAGCAGCGGCAGCACCTGCACCTGACCCACCTGCAGCGCCACATCGATCGGTCGCACCTCCCAGCCGTCCAGGCCGAAGCTCCAGCGGAAGAGCAGCGCCATCATCGGCACCGTGACGATGGCCAGCAGGGCGGCGCCCTCCTGCAGCAGGGCGGCCAGCTGGTGATCGCCCCCGGCTCCCCTGGCTCTGCGCAGCGCCAGGGGGGCGCTGGGACAAATGGCCATCAGGGCGATGGCGGTGCGTACGGGCTTGGCCATCGACCAGCTCCAGGGTGTCTGCAGCAACAGCAGTCCCACCACTGGCACCAACACGCACGACCCCAGCAGCACGCGCAGCGGCAGGGCCGGTCGGCCACACCATTGCCGCAGGGCCTCCAGATTGAGCCCCAGGCCGAGCACCAGCATCATGCTGAACACGGTGACGCCGATGAACCGGCCAACGACCGGGTTCATGGCAGCAGGGCTCCGAACAGCAGCAGAACCAGTGCCGTCCATCCGATCAAGCTGATCCACGACAGACGGGTGCGGATCCAGGCCATCAAGGCACGCTCCTCGGTCTCGCGCTTGTGTTGGTGGGCCAGCTGGTTGGCCATGGTCATGGCGGATGGGATTCCGACGGCGTAGCGCATCGTGACTGGCCAGCGCGGCCCCTGCGCCGACAGGCTGAACATCTCGCCGGTTGATTCCGATGGTGGCTGGAGCCGGGAGCCTGATGACGTGGCCGTCGTCATCAACGGCTGGAGCGGTCGCGTGTAACCCTGAGGCGTTGCAACGTTCAGCCGGATGTCGCCTTTGCCCATCGTCCTGCGCATGGCCGCCGGAGCTCTCGCCGCCATCGCTGGCGTCGCTTCGGGCTCCGCCGCCGCCGAAACGGTGCCCAGGCAGAGCGTTGCCGGCCTGGATCTCTCGCCGGTGACGCTGTCTGAGGTTCTGCCGGCGCCGCTGTTCGCGCCAGGGGCGCCACAGCCCAGCGCCAAGGCCATCGCCAGTACGGGCGAGCGTGCAGCGGGGTTTGATCCCGATTCGCCGCAGGTTCTTGAAGAGGAAGCTCGGGAGGGCAACAGCGAAGCGTTGGCCAAACAAGCGCAGAATCCGATTGCCAGCTTGATCAGTCTGCCGATCCAGTGGAACAGTCTGCCGGGCAGCCAGTGGGCCCCCAGGGCAGCTGATCCCACAGCCCAGAGAAATCGCAGCTTGAATGTCTGGAATGTGCAACCAGTGGTGCCGTTCCCGCTGAACGACAAGTTCACATTGATCAGTCGAACCATCTTTCCGGTGATTCAACGCCCCTTGGCTGGGGATACCGACGTGATCGGCATCGGTGACATCAATCCCAGCCTGTTTCTTGTGCCCCGCAGCCGTGGGCACATCCAGGTGGGCTTCGGCCCGACACTGGTGATTCCTTCTGCTACAGATGTGCGACTCAGCAGCCAGCGCTGGAGTGCGGGCCCCGCTGCCGTGGCTGTCTATACCCACGGCCCTTTGGTGGGAGGAATGCTGATCAACAATATCTGGTCTTTTGCTGGAGATGGTGGCAGGGATATCAACGCTATGTTGATCCAACCATTCATCAATTACAATCTTCCGGCTGGTTGGTATCTGATCAGCTCTCCCATCATCACAGCCGACTGGAAGGCCACGAATGGCAAGGGCTGGACTGTGCCGCTCGGAGGCGGTATCGGTCGCATTTTCCGGATTGGCACCCAGCCCTTCAACACCTCACTCCAGGCGTTCTGGAATGCCGTGAAACCCGAAGTGCTTGGCGAGCAGCTTGCAGGAGATGTCACCATCCGGCTCCAGATCCAGGCCCTGTTCCCAACGGGCAGGTAACAAGAACGCGCAGGGGATATTCAGCATCGACAACCGGCCGCAGGGTGTGGAGCGTTCCAGGCAAGCCCCTGCCATTCAGTGCCTTGAAGGATCTGCCAGTGTTTCTCAGATTTAGTGGATACAAGCCTGGTGCGGTGAAAGGCGATCTGCCGGTTTTGGCCCTCTGAAAGGACTCGTCACCATCGAGCCATCAGCCACCCGCCGAACTAGCTGGTTCCACCTGTTCAAAGGCATCGTGCTCGCTCGACACTGCGGCTGCGGCTGTCTTGGTGCCGGGCAAGATTTCAAAATCCGGTGAGAACTGAACCAGGACACTTTGTAGCTGATCGAAAATCCCGGCGTCTCCCTCAAGCGTCACCTTGCCCTGTTGGACCAGCTCCGGGAACGTCACCAGCCCGGACATGATCAACTCCAGATCACTTCGATGGATGGTGATGGCAAGGTCGGGATCTGGAGACTGAAATCCCTTGATGTTGGTCAGCGTCGAGTTGCTCATCTCGATGATGAACTGCTCGCCATTATCTGGCGTGGATAGATTAATTGTAAATTGCATGCCTTGGGCTTTGCTGCTGTCCAGTCGGATGCCCAGGAAGTCGAGCAACAGATCGGTGGACATGGCCCGCACCGTGTCTGGATTGACCGGCTGGGCAGTGACACCACTGGGGAAGCCGTTGCGCAGCTCGAACGCAGCCGCGAGGAAACTATTGCGGACACTGGGACTCTCCTTCTGATAGCCAATCTGTTCATAGACATCGGCCAGAAGATCTTTGGCTGGCTGATTGTGCGGTTCAGCGTAGATCAGCTTGTTCAGAATCTCCGTAGCACTGAGATATTCACCTTTTTCGTACAACTCTTTGCCCTTGGCCATGATCCTGTCGGCTCCCCCCATCATCTCGACGTAAAGAGGCGCAGAATCAGATGGTGAAAGTGGAATCAGGGTGGCAGGATTGGCGTCCCAATAGCCAAGATAGCGATTGATGACAGCCCTACTGTTATGTTCTTCGGAGCCGTGATAACTGCGGGCCGCCCACTGCTGCTGCAATGAGGCCGGAAGCTTGTAAACATTATGGATCTGGTTAATGGTAACGCCCTGATTTGCTTGATGCAGCACTTCGTTATGGAGATGGCCATAGGTATCGCGCTGAACACGCATCACCTCCTGAATCCTGTCGTTGCCCCAGCGCGGCCAACTATGGGAGGCAAACATCACCTCGGCTTCCTGACCAAATAAGTAGAGAGCCTCACTGATCTTCTTGGACCACTCCAAGGCATCGCGCACCAGTGCCCCACGGAGGGTGTAGATGTTGTGAATCGTGCCACAGATATTTTCGGCGGCCCAGAATGCTTTCCAGTCCGGGAAGTAGGTGTTCATCTCCGCCGGAGCCTCCGTGCCTGGGGTGTTCTGAAACACCATCCGCACGCCATCAATTTCCAGCTCTTCGATGTCATTTTTAATGTAACGGGTTGGCTCAATAAGTCCAACTTTGCCGGCTGCGATATTTTTGCCAATCGACTGATCCACATGGCCAAAGGGACTACGTGGCAGCAGTAGGCCATACTGGAAGTAGGCTCTTCGATTCATTGCTGTGCCTGTATAAACATTCTCAGAAATCGCATGCTTCATGAACTCAACTGGCGCAAGGATCTGAACCTTGCCACTTTTGACATCCTTTTCATCGACGACGCCAAGGATTCCACCAAAGTGATCGGCATGGCTGTGCGAATAAACAACGGCGTGGACGGGTCTTTGGCCCAGTTGTTGATTAACCAGCTCCAGTGCAGCTCTAGCCGTTTCCTTGCAGGTCAGCACATCAAAAAGAATCCAGCCGGTTTCTCCTTTGATGATGGTCATGTTGGCGAGATCAAAACCTCGTACTTGATAAATTTTATCGGGAACGACTTCGTATAACCCATAGGCCATGTTCAAGATGGCCTGACGCTGTAAAGAAGGGTGGATCGTGTCAAAGACGCTGTCGAAGCCACGCAACAGGAATTCGTAGCAACCCATATCCCAGGCCACATGGCCCGCTTCTGCCATGATCTGCTGATAAGCAGGAGCTGCGATAAACCCCTTCTGAGCTTCTGCAAAGTCGCGTTCGTCTTCAAATGGAAGGTTCTTGCGTAGGCCACTTTGAAATTGAATGGTGAACGAAGAGGGAGGCTTTCCCTTGGGATCAAAATGCTGATGATCCGTTGCCTCATGGCCTTTGCCAGTTACCTCTTGAATGCTCATCTGGATAGTCACGACTGACGCTAAGATAGCATAGGACAGTGATCAAGTCAGGCCTTGCCAGTGGCGTGGGGGAGCGATGGCTTGTTTGGTGCTAATGTCTTAAATCTGATTCATAGTGAATCGGTTCAGGTGAGCTTTTGTATGGTAATAGCCTAGGGCTAATTGGTGGTTATGTGGTTCGGTTTGCTTGTTGATGCGAATTATTCTGGTCAGGAGATTGATGTCGTTGCAATGTGGAGTTTGAAGCGTG
>CAIZOZ010000425.1 GCA_903934745.1 uncultured cyanobacterium | reverse complement strand
TTGGGATTCTTCACATCCAGCACGACGGGAAAAACTCGAGCTGACGTTTCGTTGGTTTTGGCAATCACGTATTTGTCGTAATCGCGAGCATCAAGGCCGAGGGCTTCGTAGAACTCCTTACGGGCCACGTCGCGGACGTACATGGTGGCAAACACCGCCAGCAGGAAGAAGCGGCACCACAGGCGGGCGCTGAAGCCGCGCACGGTGTCTGGCTGGGCCTTCATCAAGGCATCAAAGAAATCACCATGACGATTTTCGTCTTGGCACCAGTTTTCAAAGAGATTGAAGATGGGATAAATCTTGCTTTCAGGGTGCTTTTCTAAGTGACGGAAAATAGCGATATAGCGCCAATAGCCGATTTTTTCGGACAGATAGGTTGCGTAAAAGATGAACTTAGGCTTGAAAAAGGTGTAAGACTTATTGGCTGTCAGAAAGCCAAGATCAAGCTGCAAACCAAAATCTGCCATCGATTTATTGAGGAAGCCAGCATGGCGGGCCTCATCCCGGGCCATGTGGGCAAAGCATTCAGCCAGCAATGGATTCTTGTCCTTGATGCGGCGGCTGAGCTCCTTGTACAGCAAAAATCCGGAAAACTCGGAGGTGCAGCTCTGCTCCAGAAACTCGATGAATACCTTGCGTGTTTCGGGGTCGAGCTTGTCAGCAGCGCCGTCGAAAGCTTCGTTACGCACAAAGTGATGGCGGTTGTAGTCCTTACGGAACTCCTCGCAGATGGCTTCCAGTTCCTCTTCATTCGGCCGCAGATCCATGGCCGCCATGGCCTCGAAATCTGTGGTGTAAAAACGCGGTGTAAGGATCGTGTCCCTGACCGGATCTTTCACCGCCGGAGCCTCCGGCGTACCCAGCCGCGGAAGCTCCTGGCTGGTGGAGGGGCTGGCTGTGGCGACGGGAGGAACCATCGTGCGGCGCTTCAGACGGTATGTGGCGCCATCGTAGGGGGGATGGGACCCTCTGGGTCGGGTTATGACGGCCCGGGTCCAGCCCTCTAGCCCGCTCAGTTCGGCCCTAGCCATTTCTGGCCGTTGAGCCGTTGCACCAGGCGAGAGACGATCAGGGCCAGGGTGATCTTCTTCTCGTCGATCAAAAAGGATTCCAGCAGGCTTGGTTCGCCACCCCCCTCGCTCACGGTCAGGGTCTTGGCGGCGCTGATGTTGGCAGCGGTGAAACAGAGCCAGAAGCGGCGCTCGCCGGGCAGGGCACCTTGGACCATCCAGCAGGGACTGCCCACCACCGGCATCGGGCCCTGCTCAAAACTCAGGTCCGGTGCCGATCCGCCATAGGCCTCCAGTTCGCGGCTCAGGGCCGGCAGCAGCAACTGGGACACGAACTCATCGAAGGGACGATCCTCCAGGGCCGGCGGCTTGGCTTTGACAGCGGTCGCAGGAGCAGTGGTTGCAGGAGCAGTGGTCTCAGAAGCAGTGGCGGCCTTGGCCTGGGCGGGCTCGGGAGCGGGAGGGACGGAGTTGGTCACCGGTGGAGCTCGGGCGCAGATGCTGATTGAACTTTAGGGACTTCAGTCCCCGGATCCGCTCCCGGTTCCGGATCCGCTCTCACCAGTCGTCCGCCTCGTTCTGCCCCCAGTCGTCCCCGACCGCCATCGGCTCGGCGTGGGCGTGGGCCTTGGGCCCAGGGTCGGCCGTAGCGACGGGCTGGGGCGGCGCCTGAGCGGCTGGCGGGTTGGGACCCCCGGGGCGATGCAGCACCCGGAAAGGCACGGCCACCGTCGGGGCCGGCTCACCCGGCGCGCGCTGGGGACCGGCACTGCCCCGCGATCGCAGCCCCTGACTGGCTGCCGTTGGACCAGGGGCCACCGAATCAGGGGGCGTTGCGGCGAAGCCCTGCTGGGAACGCGCGAACCAGCTGGCCACAGGGGAGCGGCGCGGTTGCTCCTCCCAGGGCTCCGGGCTCTCAGCAGCCTGGCCCTGCCGGCGCCGGCCGTTCGAACGCTGGGACGACTGGCCCTGACGCAGCGCCAGGGCAGCGGCTGCGGCGCTGAGGATCGCTCCGCCGCTCGCACCGGCCCCGATCCACAGTCCGATTGGCAGCTGTGGTGTACGCCAGATCAGCAGTCGCAGTGAAAGGCTCGGCCGCGGATTGAGGGCCGCCAGCAGCAGGACCGCCAACAGGGGCGCCAGCAGGGGGAGCAGCAGTAGGCGTCGGAGCAGCGCCAGAACGGTGAAAGGGGGGAGGCTCAGGGTGAGGATGGCCGCTGGGGGGGACCCTGCCAACGGTTCAGGTGGCCGAGCTCAAGGCCGAGGCTGTCAAACACCCGGATCACCAGAAAATCCACCATCTCCTCGATGCTGCGCGGCTGGTGATACCAGGCCGGCACCGGTGGTGCAATCCGGGCTCCAGCTTCGGCGAGGGTGGTGAGGTTGCGCAGATGCACCAGATTCCAGGGCAGTTCACGGGGGGCGATCACCAGAGGCCGCCGCTCCTTGAGGTGCACGTCCGCTGCCCGTTCGATCAGATCGAGGGCCACGCCCGAGGCAATGCGACCGACCGTTCCCATGCTCGCCGGCAGGATCACCATCCCCCGGGTGGCATAGCTGCCACTGGCGATGGCGGCAGCCTGATCGTTCCAGCGATGGCAGCGCAGCTCGCCGCTGTCGCAGGCGCAGCGTTGCCGCCAAAAAGCTTCCTGGGCCTCGGGTTCCGAGGGCACCCGCAGGCCCAGTTCGGCCTGCCAGACGCCGATCGCGCCCCGACTGGTGACCAGATCAACCCGGTGACCGGCCTCCAGCAGCAATTGCAAGGCCCGCTGGGCCAGGGGTTGGGCTGAGGCCCCGGACACGGCCAGAACCACGGGATCAGAATCGCGCATCAGGGCACTCAGTCCGCCTCGGGTTCGGACTCGGGATCTGGCTCCGAATCGGCCTCCATGGCTTCGTCGCTGGACTCCGGCAGCACCACCGCCAGATCGATCTGATGGCGCAGGGCATCCACCTTCTGGATCTCCACCTCCACGCTGTCGCCCACCATGAAGGTGCGCCGGAACTTCCTGCCCACCAGGCGATTCTGGCGTGATCGGTACTCGTACCAGTCGTCCTTGAGCGAGCTCACGTGCACCAACCCCTCCACGTTGGAAGGTGGCACCTCCACAAAGAAGCCGTAGCTCTGCACGCCGCTGATCACGCCGGTCAAAACCTGGCCGACCAGCGGTTCGGTATGGCGGGCCTGGGCCATGGCCAGCAGATCGTCCTGAAATTCCTGCAACAACCCCTGACGACTGTTCAGGCGCTGGGCGAGGCCGTGCTGGAGAGCCTGCTCATAGGGGGCCAGCTGGCTGGGAGCCAGCAGCGACCAATCGATCAGGCCATGGCAACTGTCACTGGCGATGTCGGCACTGGTCTTATGGCGCACGGTGGGACGGTCCTTGCCTTCACTCAACAGGGTGACCAGCAACTGCTGGTTCCAGAGGTCGGCGTAGTGGAGGGCAGGGCAGGTCCAGGGGGCAAAGGCCTCGGTTTCGCCAGCCAGGGCATGGGGACCAGCCTCATTGGCATAGAGAGCTGGTTTGAGGCTGTCCCGCAGTTGTTGTTGCAGCGCCCGTTGGCGATCGGTGGCGGCGAAGGCGGCCGCCAGCTCGGCGGCGCTGGCATTGCCCTCGACCGAGAGCTCCAGGGGAATTTCCAGGGCCAGGGCGGCCTTGGCCACTTCATTGATCTCGGCTGCATCAGCTGCGGGGTTGACGGCGTAAAGAGCTGGCAGCCGCAGGGCCGCCAGGTGGCGTCCGAGGCCTCGATGGGCCATCAGCACGGCTTCGCGCAGCACCTCTGAAACATCTGCCGCTGGCCGCTCCACCATCCAGCCCTGGCGCGGAGCGTCGGGGGCAGGTACCTGTAGATCGCCGAGCTGCTCCAGCGGTGGTATCGGCAGATTGAGGTCGATGGAACCGCCGGCAAGGCGCCGCTGCCGCAGCAAGGCCGCCAGGGCTACCAGCTGCTCCAGCAGGGGGAGCTGATCCTTGAGGGCCTTGAGAGCCGCCGGCACGGTACGCGCCTTGGGCTTGCGCTCGGCCAGGGCCTCGAAAGCGGCCTGGGGCACCCTGGCGGCGGGCCGGATCCGGCTCAGACAGAAGCGGTAGTGCTCCAGGCCACCCTCCGCATCCAGTTCGAGGGCGACGGAGATCGCGTCCTGCGTCTTGCCCACCTCAAAGGCGGCGGCTTTGGCGAGCGGAGCACTCAGCAAAGGCAGCCAGGCCCGACCAGTGGCGATCGCGTCGCTCTGGTCGCGCATCCAGCTGTCCAGGGCGCCGCCGCTGGCAAAGCGTTCGGCGACGCTGGGACTGTGGACCCAAAGGCGCCAACGTCCTGCCTCCAGTTCTTCGAGCCAGAGGGCCGGCAAGATCGGGGCAGCCTCCCCAGACCAGCACTCCAGCAGCAGGGCCGGCTGGGCTGTGAGGTCGGTGCGTCCTTTGTCCTGCGGCGTTTTGAGGGTGGTTTTCGGGGCTGGAGGGCGATCGTGCAGCAGATGTTTGGTCAGCAGCAGATCAAGATCAGCCGCTTCGCCACCGCGCACCGGCAAGCGGCGGGCAACATGGCCCAGGGGGCCGAACTGGCCGACGGGGAACTGGTCGATCTGTACTTCCACCACCGACTCCTGCGCCGGGTCGAGGTGAACCGAATCGGCGGCCGGCAGTTCGACGGTGGTCAGCAGCCGATCGTCGAGAGGGATGGCCAGCAGGCGTTCCTCTTGTTGCTCCACCTGGGCCAGCAGGCTGGAGGTTTTGCGTTGCAAAATGCACTGCACGCCGCCTTCCGGCGAGCGACGACGCCCCCCTTCGCGAGTGATGCGCACCAGCACCCGGTCGCCGTTCCAGGCGTGGTTGAGCTGGTGATCCCGGATGTAGATGTCCTCGCCGCCGTCGTCCCGCAGGGCGAAGCAGAAGCCTTTGCTGGAACAGCGCAGCCTGGCGGAGATCAGCTCCGGGTTGTCATGCCGCAGCAGACCGGTGTCCTTCTCGCTCACCAGATCCAGCCGCACCATCGCGTCGAGGCCGATCCGCAGCTGGTCCTTGTCGGTTTTGGTGGACAGGCCGAGGGCTTTCTCCAGCTTGCTGATCTGCAGGCATTCGTCAGTGGAGAGCTGGTCGAGCAGATCGGCGACCGTGAACTTCATCGGCATCGGGGTACTGGGTATGGGCTTGGATCCGGTGTTGCAGCCGGGTGGGGCGAGGCTGGAAACCGTGCTCAGCGCGGGCTGTTCGAGCAGGGACCGGCTGGGGCGGTGAGCGGGCTGGGCGCGATGGCGCTGGGGGCCGCCGATCGTCCGGAGTTGACGGGACTTTAGGGATCGGTGGGTTCCCCGTCGTTGTCGCTGTCTGCGGACGCTGCGGTTGCAGCCGATGGCACCGCGACGCCAGCGGCCTCGCCAGCCTTGTTGGCACGCAGGATCAGCCGGGTGCCGATGATCAGAAAGCCCGCCGCTGCCGCCAACTGCAGGCTGTCGGTGGGCACCAGGCTCGAGAGGGAGCCGCCGGCGGCAGCACCCACCAGGCTGGCCAGCACCAGGGCAAAGGAGCTGCCGGCGAAGACTGCCCCGGGGCGGTTGGAGGTGCCACTGATGCTGACGATGGCCAGTTGGGTCTTATCCCCCAGTTCCGCCAGGAACACGGTGACGAAGGTGGAGGCCAGAAGAGCAAGCATGGCGGCAGGGGGCTCAGCTGAGGGCCAGGTGCAAGGGCGAGAACTGGAGCACGGCCTGACGGCCGAGCCAGAGGCCGAGAGCCACCATCAGCAACCCGGCGGCCCGTTCCAGTTGCTCGGGGGCCATCACGCTCGAAAGCCAACGGCCCAGCAGTACCCCCACCAGGCTGGAGCAGATCAGCGCCAGGGAAGCCCCGACAAAGACAACGCCGGGCCTGCCCGATTCAGCGGACAGCAACAGGGCCGCCAACTGGGTTTTATCGCCCAGCTCAGCCAGAAACACCGTGGTGGCGGTGGACAGGAACACGGCTCCCCAGCTGCCGGCTGAAGCGGCAGCCGAATCGGCCTGGGCCTGAGCCCCTGGTTCGCCGGCTCGGTCGCCCTGGGGGGACGGGCTGAGCGGATCGGGCAGCTCACTCATCGTCTTTGGCGGATGCTTTGGCGGATGGTGTGACGAATGGCGTTATTAAAACGCTTCATCACCTTGCCACGGCCTCCCCACTCACTGCGAATCTGTTGGCGGCAGCAGGCAATCGCCAGCTCGTCCCGATCGACCTGGTCCTGCAGATGGTCAGTCACCTGGCTGAAGGCGTCGTCGGCTGGCTGGCTGTCCACATCCGCCAGGGACTCCGAGTTACTGGCCGAGTCGAAAGCTGCTGCCGGGCTGACGCGGCTGCTCGCGGTAAACAGGCCCAACAGGTTGTCCACTCGACAAAAGTCGGGGCGCTGGTCGTAGATCCGGCAGCGACGAGCGCCCGTATCGAAGTGAAGGCACCAGCCGTCGGCGCCCACCATCGCCAGGTAGGTCTGCTGCTGCTGCAGATCGAGGGCCTCGAGGGCTTCACCCCGCAGTTCTGGATCGAGCCGGCAACAGGCACCACAGCCGCTGATGCATTGCCACTGCGCCTGAACGTTCATGCCGCCGTCTCAGCGTTTGGGGGCTGGTGCCCATTCAGTCATGGCATTGGCCATGGGGGCCCGGATCGCTGTGACAAGCCGTCACAGAGGGAGGGTGCTGGCCCTGGGGCAAGGGTGCCGGACCTTAAGGTTCAGGTCGAGCGCCAATCGCACGAGCCAGTCGTTATGGGCATTGATTTTCACCTCATCGCCAACTTCGGAGCCCTCGCCCTGATCACCCTGGCAGGACCGGCCGTGATCTTTATCCTTTTCTACCGTCGCGGCGCCCTCTGAATTCGACTGCAGACGTAGGTATTTCAGTCCTCCATGGTTGTGGCCCGCCCACCGGCTTGTGGCCCGCCCTGCTCTCGAGCCCGGTTGTCGAGTCAGACAGCCAGGCCCAGTGCCATGGCCGCATCCCTGAATAGATCCTGCACATAGGGATGGTGGGCCTTGGGATGGTCGACGGCTGTTTCAGCCTCTTGATGGAGGCCTGGGAGCACCGGGGCCTCAAGTTCGACGCCGGCAGCATTGCGAATCACCAGCACCGCCCCTTGCCGCCTGCACCAGTAGGTGCGTTGCTGTCGCTGCAGCACCACTTCATCGCCGCCACTGGGGCGCAGGCCCAGCAACTCTAATTGCAGCCGCTCCTCCCCCTGCCAGCGATCCAGGCGCAGGCGGTAGGCCACATCGAGCGGACCCTGGACCTGGTCCGGGCCTTGCCAGCGCCAAGCCACAGCTCGCCGTTGGCTGCCTTGCTGTTCCAGCAGCAACTGCAGATGGCCGCCCCGCATCAACTTCTGGCTGGCCACCGTGCAGCCGGCGCTCCAGAAGATCGGCGCCGGATGGCCGATGCCGAAGGGCTCAAGCCGGCGCAGATGCTGCCAGAACTCCCGGTCGATCCGATCCAGGCTAAGCAAGGCCTCGGGCTCCACGGTGCGTCCGCCGCCGCCGTCACCAAGCCATTGCTGGGCCAGCGCTTCGAGCCGAACATGCAGATCGCTGATCTGGTCGGCTTCGACAGTGAACCCCCCGGCGGCCGGGTGTCCCCCATGGCGCACCAGCAAATCACTGCAGGCGAGCAGAGCCTGGTCGACGGCAAAGCCTCGCGGAGCTCGCACCGAGGCCCGCAGTCGGCCGTTGCCCTCCCCGGCAAGCAGGGCAGCCGGCAGACCGAAGCGGTCCACCAGGCGCGAGGCCACGATGCCGATCACACCGTGATGCCAATGGCTCTGGGCCAGCAACAGAAAGGTGGGCCGATGGGGGCCATCGGCCTCGAGCAGGGCCAGGGCCTCCGCCTCGATCGCATCGCAGAGCTCCCGCCGTTGTCGGTTCATGGTTTCGCAGCTGCGGGCCAGATCCAGGGCCTGGTCCTGGTCCTCGGTGGTCAGCAGCTCCACCACCAACAAGGGATCGCCGATGCGTCCCACGGCATTGATCCGTGGCGCCAACTGGAACCCGACCGTTTCCGCATCCAGTGGCCGTTGCTCGATGCCGGCGATCTGTTGCAGGGCCTTCAGCCCCGGCAGGGTGCTGCTGCCGAGGCGAGGCAGGCCGTCCATCAGCCAGCGCCGGTTCACCCCCACCAGAGGCGCCATGTCGGCGATGGTGCCGATGCAGAAGAGATCGAGAGCGATCGCCAGGCCGTCCTGACGCTGCAGGCGCCGGCAGAGTCCCGAAGCCAGCACATGGGCCAGCCCGACCCCGGCCAGGCCGCGGAAGGGGGAGTCCGGTGGGGTGACCGCAGGATGGAGCAGAGCCAGATGCGGTGGCAACTCGGCCGGCAGGGTGTGGTGATCCGTGAGGATCACTTCCACCCCCAGCTCCACGGCCCGATCCAGCGCCTCCCTGGCGGCAACGCCGTTGTCGACCGTGATCAACAGCCGCACCCCCACCTTGGCCAGCCGTTCCACCATCGCCACGTTGAGGCCATAGCCCTCCGCCATCCGACTCGGAATTGCCGGCAGAGCAACGGCCCCCAGGCGTTGCAGCACGCCGGCCAGCAGGGCCGTGCTGGTCATGCCATCGGCGTCGTAGTCGCCGCAGATCGCCACGGTTTCGCCCTGACCACAGGCCTGCACCAGCCGCTGTTCCGCTCGCACCAGATCGGGGAAGTGCTGGCGGGGATCCGGCGCTGCCGGAGGGCTCAGCAGAGCCTCGATCGCCAGCGCATTGCGGTATCCCCGTCGCCACAACACGGCCAGCAGTTCTGATGGCATCGCCAGCTCTTCAGCCGCAGAAGAGGCGCCGCAGTCTTGGGAGGGAAGGGGGGAGGGCAGCAGCCAGCGTTGCTCGTCGTGGGCGGGGAGCAACGGCAGACGGCGAGGCTGGTTCATTGTGCGGCCCGGCGGCGGCTGCGGCATCCTTAGCTTTCCCCGGCAACGACATGCCGCGGCTCAACTCCTGCAGCTGGCAGCCATGGTGCAGCGTCTGAAGGCCGTGTTCTGGGATGTGGATGGCACCCTGGCCGAAACCGAAATGGCAGGCCATCGGCTCGCCTTCAACCGGGCCTTGGCCGAAGCCGGGCTGCCCTGGCAATGGGATCCGCCCACCTATCGCCGGCTGCTGCTGGTGGCTGGCAGTCGGGAGCGGCTGGGGGCCTTTCTGGCCGAGGTGGAGGGAGTCGAGCCTGATGGACCACGCCTTGACCAGCTGCAGGCTCGCAAGCAGGTTCACTACCGCGAACTGGTTGGGAGCGGCGGGCTCGCCCTGCGTGCCGGCGTGGCGCGCCTGATTGCGGAGCTCGCGGCGGCAGGCATTCCCCAGGCCATTGTCACCAGCAGTGGCCGCATCGCCGTGGCCGCCCTGCTGGAGGCCTGTCTCGGCGATCTCCAGCGGGCCTTCAGCTTCTGGGTCTGCGGTGAGGATGTGGCCCGTAAGAAGCCCCATCCCGAGGCCTACCGATTGGCCATTCAGCGGGTCCAGGTGGATTCCAGTCAGATCGTGGTGCTCGAAGATTCCGCCCAAGGTCTGGGGGCCGCCGCCGCCGCCGGGCTCAGCACCCTGGTGACCCTCAGCCAGGTTTCAGCAACCGAGCCAGCGCAGCAGTTTGAGCAGGCGCGAGCGCTGCTTGATGGCCTCGGTGAAGTGGCTGAACCCATTTCCGTCCTGCGGGGCCCCGCTTGCCCCGCAGCGATGGTGACGCTCTCCTATCTGGAGACTGTGCTGGCGGCAGTGCCTGCTGCTGGAGCAACCGAACCGTGAGGGCTGAGCCGAGGCGACAACAAACCCGACTCCAGGCTGTGCAAAGTCACCTGGCTGGTTCGGTGCTCAGGCAGCTGCGTCGCAGCTGGCGGGCTGGAAGTTTGTCGCTGCTCTCGCTGCTGATCGGTTTTTATCTCACTCAGAATGTCGCGGTGTTGCCGTTGGTTCAATTCCGAGACAGTCGGCCGCTGGTGGTGCTGGCCGTGGTGCTGCTGTTTGAGCTGGCCGTCCGGCTACGCACCAGGCTGGTGAGCGGTCCGGCGTCTCTGGGCTGGGTGATGGCCGACAACTTCAGGATCGGTGCCACCTACTCGATGGTGTTCGAGGCCTTCAAGCTTGGAACCTGAGCAGGCCCTCAGCCATTTGCGAATGGCGGGGATGCCGGCGATCGATGCCCGCCTGCTGGCTGGCTTCGTCTTGCCGATGCTGCAGCAGCTGGCCAGCCAGCGCCGCGATTGCAGAGCCCGCCTGCCGCTGCTGGCTTTGAATGGTCCGGTGGGGGCCGGCAAGAGCAGCCTGGGTCGAGCGCTCGAGGCTCTCGCTCCGGCCTTTGGCCTGAGCTTGATGGTGGCCTCGATCGATGATCTCTACCTGCCCTGGTCCGAACGGCAACGGCGGCTGGCAGGTAACCCCTTTGGCGTGTCGCGGGTTCCGCCGGGAAGCCACGACCTGGAGCTGTTACTGGCAGCCCTGTCCCATTGGCGTCAGAACGGCTTCCTGCGCCTGCCCCGGTTCGACAAGACCCTGGCCCAGGGCCAGGGGGACCGCTGCGGCTGGCGCCAGGGGGCCTGCGATGCCATGGTGCTGGAGGGCTGGCTGCTGGGTTGCCAGGCCCTTGGGGCGGAGGGCCTGGCCACAGCCCTGAGCGCCATCGATCTGAGCAGCCCCGGCCCCGGCGATGCTCCGGCTCTGCAGCCGATCGAACTGGCTTGGCTGGCAACCTGGGATCAGCTGCTGGAGGCTTATGGACCCCTGTGGCAGGCCTGCGATGGCTTGTGGGTGCTGCGCCCCCAGAGCTGGAGCCTGCCGCGGCGTTGGCGCTTCCAGGCCGAGGCTCGCCAGCGCCGACTCGGTGCTGGCTGGTTACCGGCTGCTGACCTGGAGCGCCTGGTTCGATCCAGCCTCTGCTCGCTGCCGCCGGTGCTCTACCAGGATCCACTGCTGGCAGGCTGGCTGGAGGCTGGAAGAGTCAC
>CAIZOZ010000424.1 GCA_903934745.1 uncultured cyanobacterium | reverse complement strand
CTGATCCAGGCCTCACGGCTGGGCCTGGGACGGCGGGAGCTGCTGCGCCGCGCTCACCTCTATCTGGTCACCAGTCCGGTGCCGAATCTGGAGGCTGTGGTGGCGGCCGCCCTGGCGGCGGGCGTACGGCTGGTTCAATACCGGGCCAAGGAGCCCGGCAGCCCAGGTGCGACAGCCGCCGCCCCCCTCGATGATTTCCAGCGCCTGCAGCAGGCCCGCCGGCTCAAAACCCTCTGCGCCCAGGCCGGCGCCCTGTTTCTGATCAACGACCGCATCGACATCGCCCTGGCGGTGGAGGCCGATGGGGTGCACCTGGGCCAGGGGGATCTGCCGCCGGCCGTCGCCCGCCGGCTGCTGGGGCCCGAGCGCTTGATCGGCCGCAGCACCCACCGGATTGAGCAGCTGCGGCAAGCGGTGAGCGACGGCTGCGATTACGTGGGGGTGGGGCCGGTCAAGGCCACCCCCACCAAACCCGGCCGCGAGCCGGTGGGGCTCGCCTACGTGAGCCAGGCGGCGGCGGAAGCACCGATCCCCTGCTTCGCCATCGGCGGCATCGACAGCACCAACCTGGCGGCGGTGCGGGCGGCGGGCGGCACGCGGGTGGCGGTGGTGCGGGCGATCACCGAAGCTGCCGATCCCGCCGCGGCCACCAAGGCCCTGCTGGCAGCTCTGGAGGCCGAGGCATGAGCAGGCACCAGGCCAGTGGCGCTGGCGCAGGAACGGCAGGCGAGGCCGGGACTGCCGAGGAAGCGGGCGGCGAGGGAGCGGCCGCGGTGGAAATTCAGGTGAACGGCGACAGGCGCCGGTGTGCCGCGGGGCAGACGCTGGTGCAGGTGCTCGAAAGCCTCGGCTATCGCCCCCAGCTGGTGGTGGTGGAGTTCAACGGTGAAATCCTGCCCCGCCAGCACTGGAGCGCCCAGGCAGTGGTGGAATCCGACGTGTTGGAGATCGTCACCATTGTTGGGGGTGGTTCCTAGATTTCCGCCATTCGTTCTGCTCACTCATGGGTCCACGTGCGCTGCGGCGAACGCTCAGCCTGATGGTGGTGCCACTCCTGGTCGCCGCCATGCTGGTGATCGCGCCCAACCCCGCCTCAGCGGCCAGCGGCGGCCGCATCGGTGGCGGCAGTTTCCGCTCCGCTCCCTCGATGCCTCGCAGCTATGGAGGCGGTTCTTCCCGGGGCTCCTATGGCGGCGGCTATGGCGGTGGGGGGTATTACGGCGGCGGTGGCGGCGGCTATCGCGGTGGGGGGATGGGTTTCCCCTTCATCGTGCCGATCTTCGGGTTTGGCGGCGGTGGGCTGTTCGGCTTCCTGATCCTGATGGCGATCGTCGGGATGTTGATCAACGCCGTGCGCGGGGGCGGCAGTGGCCCAAGGCTGGCCGAAGACGACGGCGGCTACGGGGCGATCAGCGCCGACGGCCCGGTGTCGATCGCCCAGATCCAGCTGGGCATGCTGGCCACGGCGCGGGACGTGCAGGAAGACCTGCGCCGCATGGCCGGCTCGGCCGACACCTCCAACAGTGAGGGCCTGCAACGGGTGCTGCAGGAAACCACCCTGGCCCTGCTGCGCCAGCCCGATCTGTGGGTGTATGCCAACAGCGAAGTGGGCCAGGTGCCCTTTGCCAGCGCCGAATCCACCTTCAACCGGCTATCGATGCAGGAGCGCAGCAAGTTGCAGCGCGAACTCACGGCCAACGTCTCGGGTCGCCGCTACAGCGAACCCTCCACCGTGGCGGCCGGCAGCAGCAGTGGCGCCAGCGACTACATCGCCGTCACCTTGATCGTGGCCAGCCGCCGCGGCCTGCCCCTCAAGGGATCCGCCACAGCCGAAGCCCTGCGCGACAGCCTCCAGCAACTCGGTGCCCTCGGCGCCAATGATCTGCTGGCGCTCGAGGTGATCTGGCAGCCGGAGGGGGCCGGTGAGGTGCTCAGCAGTGAAGAACTGATCACCGCCTACCCCGATCTTCAGCATCTCTGAACCAGCACGCTTCAGTCGATGGCCGCCCCTGTCCCACCGAGGATCCGCAGGGCGGCCATGGCGGCGCCGTAGCCGTTGTCGATGTTGACCACGGTGAGACCAGGGGCACAGCTGGCGAGCATGCCGTGCAAGGCGGCCTTACCGCCGGCGCTGACGCCATAGCCCACCGACACGGGGACAGCGATCACCGGCTGGGGCAACAGGCCCGCCAGCACCGTGGGCAGGGCCCCTTCCATGCCGGCGCAGGCGATCAGCACCCGGGCCCGGCGCAAGTCGTCCAACTGGTCGAGCAGCCGGTGCAGCCCGGCCACCCCCACATCCAGCAGCAGGTCGCAGGCCACCCCATGGCATTGCAGGGCCACCAGGACTTCCGCCGCCACCGCCAGGTCGCTGCTGCCACCCGCCAGCACCGTCACCCGGCCCAGGCCGGGATCGGCGGCCGGCCACGCCCCCATCGTCAGACAACGCGCCTCGGGGTGATGGCCTAGGCCCGTGGGTAGGCCGGATTCGAGGCTCAGGCCCAGCAGCTCAGCCACGGCCAAGGCCTTGGCCCGATCCACCCGGGTCACCAAGGCCAACTCACCGGCCTGGCCCAGCTGCTGGATGATCGCGGCGATCTGTCCGGGGCTTTTGTGTTCCCCCCACACCGCTTCCACCATGCCGAGCCGGCGACGGCGATCGAAATCGAGCCTGGCACCTGGATCCATCAGCTTTCGGGTGCCGTGGGTCCCTTGGGTTCGCTCCCAAAGGGCAGGGCCCCGATCGGCGCCTCCCCCAGGCTGGGCTGGGGCAACGGCGGCAACTCGCCCTCGTAGACCAGCGGAAAGGGGTTGGCACCCAGGCCCGGCTGCTCCTCCATCTGTGCCGTCGCCCCGAGGCGCAGCAGGGCCGCATGGGCCAGACGCTCAAAGCGCTCCTGCACCAGGTCGAGTTCCTGGCGGGGGATGGCCAGCCACTGCTCACGGCTGGCCCAGTGGATCAACAGCTGCCCCTGCTCGTTGTCGCCATCCCAGCTGAGATCGCGGCCCAGGAAGCCCGGTTGTTGCTGCAGCCAGGGTTCCCAACTTCCCTGTTCAGCTTCCAGCCAGGCGGTCCGGGCGGCCGCCGGCACCTGCACCCGCAGATGCTCCACCACCGCCACATCCACCCGCCCGTCGCCAACGGCGACGCCTCGCAAGCTGCCGTCGATCTCGGCAATGCCGGCGAAATCAAGCGGAACCGGCTGGCCGTTCAGTTCCATCGACCGGAAATCAAGGCTGGAGGCAGCCTAGAAGCCGGATACAGGCGAAGGGGGGCACAGCGAGGGGGCGATCAGGCCTGCTGCAGCAGGGCCACCGCATGGCAGGCGATGCCCTCCTCGCGGCCGGTGGGGCCCAACCCCTCATTGGTGGTGGCCTTGACCCCCACCTGCCAGGGCTCCACGCCCATCCGAGCGGCGATGGCGGCACGCATCGCCTCGATGTGGGGCTTGAGCTTGGGCCGCTCCGCCACCACCACCGTGTCGACGTTGATCACGCTCCAACCCTGAAGACTGATCAACTCCATCACCCGCTCCAGCAGCTCCAGGCTGTCGGCCCCCTTCCAGCGGGGATCCTCGGGAGGGAAGTGGCGGCCGATATCGCCAAGGCTCAGGGCGCCCAGCAGAGCGTCCATGACGGCGTGCACCAGCACATCGGCATCACTGTGGCCATCGAGCCCCAGACCCTCCGGGTGCTCGAGCCGTTGCCCCCCCAGGATCAGGGGCCGGCCGCTCACCAGGCGGTGGATGTCGTAGCCATTGCCGATTCGCAGCTTCATGGGGGAGGCGCTCCTGTGCTGCCACTCTGAGCTGGCAGCGGACCTGGGTGAGCGGCCTCAGACCTGCTCGTGCTGCTGCTGCTACTGCTGCTGCCAACGGGCGAACAGATCAGGCCGGCGTTCGGCGGTGCGATCGCGTTGTTGTTGCAGACGCCAGCGGGCGATGGCGCCATGGTCGCCGCTGCGCAGCACCGCCGGCACCTCCAGGCCCCGGAAGCTGGCCGGGCGGGTGTAGTGGGGATGCTCCAGCAACAGGGCGCTGTGGCTCTCCTCCTCCAGGCAGACCTCGCTGCCCACGGTGCCGGGCCGCAGCCGCACCACACCATTGATGATCGTGGCGGCCGGCAGCTCGCCGCCGGTGAGCACGAAGTCGCCGATCGACACCTCCTCATCAGCCAGGGCGCGGATGCGTTCGTCGAAGCCCTCGTAGTGGCCGCAGAGCAGCACCAGCTGGTCGTAGCTCAAGGCCCAGCGGCGCAGATCGGCCTGCTGCAGCGGTTGGCCCTGGGGGCTCATCAGCAACACCCGCCGCCGCGGCAGCACGGGGATGGCCTCCACGGCGGCATACACCGGTTCGGGCTTGAGCACCATGCCGGCACCGCCGCCGTAGGGCTCGTCGTCCACCTTGCGATAGCGATCGAGGGCGTAGTCGCGGGGGTTGTGCAGATGCAGCTCGGCGATGCCGGCCGCAAAGGCACGGCCGATCACCCCCAGGCTCAGCAGCGGCGCGAAGGCCTCCGGCACCAGGCTCACCACATCGAGGCGCAGGGCGCTCATCGGGCCGGTTCGGCGCTGGCAGCGGGGCGGCTGACGCGGCGAATCTCGGAGCTGAAGCTGGCCCGGCCCGGCGTGCCGTCGGCGCGGTTCTCAACCGTGCTGCGCAGCCGCAGGTTGGGCTTGGTGAACCAGATGCGCTCGCGCACGATGACACTTGCACCGCGAACCGTCAGCTCCAGGCTGCCGTCGGGCCAGAGCTGCCAGTCGCCTCCCCCAGGCTCGGGTGCTGCCTGGCTGCGGAAGGTACCGTCGTGGCTGAAGTGCAGTTCACGCACGGCGCCTCCCCCCGGCGGCCGCAGCCTCAGGCCACCGGCCTCGCCACTGGCGGCCGGTTCCAGGTAGGCCACCAGCAGCTCAGCCCGCTCGGAGCTGTGCCAGGCATCGCCATCGGCTGTGGCCTCACCAGCATCGTCGCGGGCCAGTGCTATGGACTTGGCTGGTTCAGCCAGTGAAGCGGGCATGGGCGGGCTTTGGCCGCTCTCCAGCTCGAAACAGCTGCGCAAGGCCAGCCACTCCCCGGCGCAAAAGGTCAGGAAGCTGGCGATGTCCTGGGGAGGGAAGGGGGCCTGGGGGATGGAGCCGGCGGGGGGGGCTGTCACGGTGATCGAAGTGGGGCGTACTGACTGTGAGGGCATCCTCTCAGCCGAGTCCCTCAATCGCCCCGATAGCCCAGTTCGGCCAGGCGCCCTGGATGGCTGCGCCAGCCCGGCACCACCTTCACGAACAGCTCCAGATACACGGGGCCATCGAACACCTTCTGCATCTGCAGCCGTGCCCCCTTGCCGATCTCCCGCAACATCTGGCCGCCCTTGCCGATCAGGATCCCCTTCTGGCTGGAGCGCTCCACCAGCACGGTGGCCAGCACGGCGGTGCGCGGGCCGTCGTCGACGATGCGATCAATCTGCACCGCCACCGAGTGGGGAATTTCCTCGCGGGTCTGGTGCAGCACCTGCTCGCGGATCAACTCCGCCAGCAGCAGCTGCTCCGGCTGATCGCTGATGGCATCGGCCGGATACAGGTGCGGGCCCAGGGGAAGGTCAGCGGCGAGGGCCGCCACCAAGGCGGCGCAGCCCTCGCCGGTGAGCGCGCTGAGGGGATGGAGGGGCCAGGGAAGGCGCGGCGTTGGGGACTGATGCGGGAGCTCAGCGGCTGGCTGGGCCGGAAGGTCCGCGCTGGGATAGCGGCTGCCATCCCCAGGTCCAGGAGCTGGCCAAGCCGCTGCAGCCTCCGTTGGCGCATCAGACCAGCTCACCAGCAACTCCCGATAGCTGGCAGTCAGGGCCTCGACCTGGCTCGGGTCCACCTGATCGAGTTTGTTGAGGGCGATGTGCACCGGCACCCGGCAATGACGCAGCAACTCGACGATGAAGGCATCGCCACGGCCGGCCGGCTGGCTGCCGTCCACCAGCAACAGCACCACGTCCACCTCGCCGATGGCACTGCGGGCGCTCTGCACCAACCGCTGCCCCAGCAGGTGATGGGGCTTGTGAATCCCAGGCGTATCCAGCAGCACCAGCTGGGCCTCGGGGGTGGTGAGGATGGCCCGCAGCCGGTTGCGCGTGGTCTGAGCCACCGGAGAGGTGATCGCCACCTTCTCCCCCACCAGTTGGTTGAGCAGAGTGGATTTGCCCACATTGGGCCGGCCGATCAGGGCCACGAAACCGGAGCGATAGCCCGGTGGTGTGTTTGCACCCAGGGAACCGTCAAGAGAAGGGGCTGTCATCACTCAAGCCTCGCAGCTGACGGGACGGGTCGGCCGCCGGAGGTAGCCAGGGCGAGGGGCTGTTGCCGGAGCGGCGCCGCGGGCCATGGATAGCCCATAGCCTGCGGCAACGCCAAAGCCCCCACCATGACGGCCTCTTCTCCAAGCCAGCCGAGCCCAAGCCAGCCCAGTCCACTCGTACCCAGTTTCGCGCAGGCGATCGAGATCAGCGGCCAGTGGCTGGCCCTCTGGGAGGCCGGCGAGCTGGGTGAGGAGGTGCTGGCCGACCGGGTGGCGGAACTGGTGGCCAGTCGTGATGGCGCCCGCGGTTTCTTCGTGGTGGCCCTGGCCGGCGACTCACCGCTGATGGACCGATTGCCGGAGCTGGTGGCCCTGCAGTTGAGACTGGCCGGTGCTGCGGTGGTGGACTTGATGGTGCGCAATCTGGCGATGAGCACGGCCATGGCACTGCACCATGGCCGCAGTGGTGATGCGAGCCAAAAGGCCGGTTCGGAGCGGGTTCAGCTTCGCTCCCGCGAGCTGCTGCGACTGCTGGAACCGAGTGCAGTCAAAGAAAGACTGGAGACCCTGCTGGCCGCGGCCAGAGAGGGTGAAGGCGACGATGTCGCCTTCCTGGAGCGCTGGGGCTACGACGCGGAACAGAGGTCAGCCATCTGTGAGGCCATCGAAGCTGTCGCTGACTGAGCTCAGGGAGCCCCAGCCGCCGAGGCTGCTGGGGCCTCGCTGGCTGGCGAGGCCGTGGCCGCCATCGGCACGGCAGGAGCGGCAGCAGCAGCGATGGGTGCAGCAGCCACAGGAGCCGCTGGTGCCGGCGCCACAGCCACCGGCGGGGCCGCAACAGAGACAGGCGTCAGGCTGGCTGCGGAGCTGGCCGAGGAGCTGGCGGCTGCAGCGGTGGCAGCCGCTGGTGGGGCGCCAGCACTCTGAGTGCTGGCTGCTGGCCTGCTGTCAGGCGTGAGCACCGGCGCCGGCTCGAGGGGATGCAGATGAATCACCGCCGGCACCACGGAGCCCACGGCGGGGCGCTGCTGCTGACGCGACCAAGTGTCGATCTCCTTGATCACGCCGGGGTTATCCGGGGTCTGGAGAATGTCAACACTGCCATCGCTCTGGATCGCCAGCGGCACCTCGGTGCTGTGGCTGACGCTGATCGAAGGCACATGAATCACCCGGGCCGTGGCGAGCCGCTGCGGAGCGCCGGGAAGTTGGAGAATGGCCTGGCGCATTGGATGGCGCCAGATGCTCGGCAGCGGGCCCATCGGATCGCCGCCACTGAGGGAGGCGGCCCGTTCAGCCATGGCCAGGGGCGACAT
>CAIZOZ010000423.1 GCA_903934745.1 uncultured cyanobacterium | reverse complement strand
GGTTCGTGTCATGGGCCAGGGTGGCCGCGATCACCGCCGCCGGCGTCAACAGGCCGAGATTGATCAGGGGAGAGAGCAGGGAGTGGTGCAGGGTGTCGTGACGCTGACTGAGGGCGTCCTCGTAGGGGCCGAAACCGTTGAGCCGCTCCGTCAGGAACTGCTCCAGCCAGGCCTCGGCACCGGCGTGATCAAAGGGAATCCATAACGTCCCCAGCTCGCCCGGGTGATCGGCGAAGTGGCTGGTGATCAACTGCCGCACCGCTGGCTCGTGGGGGCTGGCCGCCACGGCCGGCAGGCACGGCTCGAGGTAGTCCTTCGGCAGCCGCCGCCGGTTTTCGGTGTCGAAGCTCCAGCGGCCGCCGCTGGGAGTGCCGTCGGCTTCCAGCAGCAGCCCCAGCCGGCGCCGTTGCCGCTGATAAAACGACGCCATCCGGGGGCGCCGTTGCGCTTGGAACCAGCTCTGGCTCTCGGCGGCGGATTCGAGAAAAGCCGGCGAAGCCAACACGGTGAGCGGCAGTGCCTGCTGCTGACAGAAGCGCCCCAGGGCGGCCTCGAAGCTGGGGTCGGCGATTTCCGCCACCTGCAGCTCCTGATGGCCCGCCAGTTCCAGCGCCAGCCGCTCCCAGAAGGACACGCCGACGGAGGCCGGCAACTCGAAATAGTTCACCGCGATGGCATGCGCCCGCAGGGCATCGCGGAAGCTGCGCATCGCCACGAAGGTATGCAGCAGGCGCAGCTTGTGGTAGCGGTAGGTGGAGGCCACCGCCAGGTCTTCGATCATCAGCACCCGGCTGCTGGAGTCGAGCTGCAGCGGCGGGGCGCTGAACCAGTCGCGATGCAGTTGATCGCCCAGGATCAGGGTCAGGACCATGGGTTCAGGACCATCGCTGGCGGTGCGTCTGCAGAGGGTCATACCGCTGCAGCTGCCCCTCCAGGTTGAAGCGCCGCGGCGTGCCGCCGAAGCTGCGCGGATCGGAGCCGACGCCGGCCAGATAGGCCCAGTTGCCGGTGTTCAGGGCCGGCTGTGCATCGATCAGCAGCCATTCGAACCAACGGGCTCCCCAGATCCAGGGCAGCTGCAGCTCATGGATGAAGTGCGAGGCCACCCACTGGCGGCCGCGATTGGAGAGGTAGCCGGTCGCCAGCAGCTCGCGCAACTGGGCATCAATCAAGGGGTGGCCACTGTCGGCCCGGGTCCAACGGCGGAATCGCTCGCGATCTGCCACCCAGCTGGGGGGGCGCCCCTGGATGCCGCCCGGGTCGTGGAAAGCGGCACCGTGCCGCTGCTCCGACCAGAGAAAGAACTCGCGCCAGAGCAGTTCCTGCTTCAGCCACTCCGACCCCTCGTCGGCGCCATGGAGGGCCTGATAGCGCAGCACCTCCGCCCAGATCCGCCGCACCGAGAGCGAGCCGATCCCCAGGAACGGGGAGAGCTTCGAGGAGAACTCCGTGCCCACCAGCCCATTGCGGCTGGCTTTGTAGTGGCGCAGCCCATCGGTATCAAACAGGTAGTGCTGCAGACGGGCCAGGGCGCTGGCCTCATCGCCGCGGAAGGGAAAAGCGCTGCGGGGATCGACGGAGTCGCTGTCCGGCGCTAGGCAGGGTGATTGCGGCTGAGGCTGCGCCTGCAGCCAGGCCTGGGGCCAGCCCTCAAGGCCAGCGCCCAGGCCGGCGAGATCGGCTGGTGGCCGTGGCGGCAGCGGCGCCTGTTGCAGGCCACGGCGAAAGTCGGCGAACACCCGTGGAAACGAGTCCGGCGCGATCGGCCAATCGTCAAACAGCCAGCTCTCTCGGCAATGCAGCACCACCTCAGGGCGCAGCAGCTCGCCGTGGGCGGCCAGCGCCGCTGCGGTGCTGAGCTGGGGGAAGTGGAGCAGGGGAATGGACGCCGCCGTCAGGCGGCCCTGCAAGGCACTCAGGGCCTCCGCCTCCAGGCGCCGCTGGTGGGGGCCGCGCAGCCGCTGACCTTCGGGCCGGCAGGCCAGCACGATCAGCCGAGCACCGCGCTGGCGGGCCAGGCCCACGGCGGCAGCGAAGGCGGGCTGGTCGTCGAGGCGCAGCTGCCCCTCCAGGGCCACGGCAATGGTGATGGCACTGGCCATGGTGGCGGCACGGAGCCGGCCCAGCCTGGCAGGTTCAGCCCCCACCTCCAGCCCAGGCGCGTGAGCGCCGAACCAGGCAAGCGCCGACTGGTATCAGCTGGAGCCCAGAAACCGGACTGAGGCGGCCCGCCGCGATCGGCCCAGGACCCTGGCGACAGCAGTTCGAGGGCCCGCGGCTCGGCGCCTGCGCCCGTGCTGAGGAGCTGCTGCTGTACCTGTAGACCCCTCTCGATCGCCATCACCACTGGAAAATTGGACAACCGCCGCAGAAGTGCAGCAATCCTGGATCCCATTCCCTATCCATTCAACCGGGATAAGTCATGGTTACTTGCTAGCATGTCCCTAATACTTTTTCATTCAACGACCATGCTCACTGGTCCGGATCTGCTCGCCAAGCTCAAGGACATGGGCGATGTTTCCAGGTCTGATCTCGTACGCGCCACAGGCTATTTCAGCACCAAAAGTGACGGCTCGGAACGGCTGAACTTCACGGCGTTTTATGAAGCGCTGCTGGAAGCCAAAGGCGTGAGCCTGGGGGAAAGCAGCAGCCGTGGCACCAAGCGGCCCGGTCGTCATCTGAGCTATGGCACCAAGGTGCAGTTCAATGGCAATCTGATGGTGGGTCGTGCCTATACGGCCCAGTTGGGACTGCAGCCCGGCGATCAGTTCGAGATCAAAATTGGCAAAAAACAAATCCGGCTGGTTCCTGTCGGCGGTGCTGATGAAGAGGAGTGAGCCTCGCGGCAGACATCCCGGCAGCGGAGTTGGGATCACGACTGCAGCGAACGCTCGCGACCTGCTCCGATCAATCACGGCCTCGCCAGCGGCTCGGTGGGCCGGGGGTCTGAGGAGTCAATGGAGCGACAGTGACTCAGTTTTGATCTGACCTTCCTGTCGTAGCCGTTAGCTGCTGCGGGTTCTGTAGACGCCACAGCGCCAGACCACCGCCGCGCCCGCGAGCCGCCAGCCAACCCGCCGGGTCGCGAGCAATCAACGCAAAAAAGGGCATCCGCCGTGGTGCCGGGGCCGGCAGGGAGCGCTGCAGCACCAAGCGGCCCGCCAGGCGCAACTCCAGGCGCTCAAACCAGAACTCCAGCAGCGGCCGGGAGCCCAGCAGCCGTCCAGGCCCGCGGAAGCGCAGCTCCACGGCTCCGAGCTTGACGGCATTGCTGAGGTGCAGGGCATCACCGGCGGCCTCGATCTCCAACCGAGCTCCCAGACCGCGCAGCAGCAGGCCACTGAAGGAGGAGGCCCGGCTGCTGCCTTTGGGCCACACCTGATCCAGCTGCCAGCAGCCAGCTAACTCGGCTGGACCCAGGCCAGTTCCACCGTGGCGCACCTGCTGCTCCAGGGCCAGCAACGTTGCTCCGGTGGGCAGCTCGGAACGCAAGGGGGTGGAGAGGGCCACGGACGTCGAATCGACTGTCTCGGCATGGTGGCGTAGCAACGGAAGCCGCCAAGGCTTTCGAGCACGGCTTTCGAACCCGGCAACAGGTGGGGGGCCGGTAAAGTCCGCCAACCGCCGTGGCACCAGGGTCGGCGCCTCAGGAACCAACCAGGGACCCACAGCCCGCAAGCCCAAACGCCAGTTCCAGCAAGGAGTGATCCCAAGGTGCTTTTTCAGGACATCATCAGCAGCCTCAATCGGTTCTGGGCGGAGCAGGGCTGCCTGGTGTTGCAGCCCTACGACACCGAGAAAGGGGCTGGCACCATGAGTCCTCACACCGTCTTGCGGGCGATTGGGCCGGAGCCCTGGGCTGTGGCCTATCCGGAGCCCTGCCGGCGCCCCACCGATGGCCGCTACGGAGACAACCCCAACCGCGCCCAGCATTATTTTCAGTATCAGGTGCTGATCAAGCCTTCACCAAATGGCATCCAGGAGACCTACCTAGCCTCCCTGGAAGCCCTGGGCATTCGACAGGCTGATCACGACATCCGCTTTGTTGAAGACAACTGGGAGTCACCGACCCTGGGAGCCTGGGGTGTGGGTTGGGAGGTATGGCTTGATGGCATGGAGGTCACCCAATTCACCTATTTCCAGCAGTGTGGTGGCATCGATTGTCGCCCCGTCTCGATCGAAATCACCTATGGACTGGAACGCCTCGCCATGTATCTCCAGGATGTGGAGAGCATCTGGGATCTTAGCTGGAACGGCCAGCGCAGCTATGGCGACATCTGGTTGCCCTTTGAAAAGGGACAGTGCACTTACAACTTCGAAGCCTCCAATCCCGAGCGATTGCAGCAACTGTTTGCGCTCTACGAGGCGGAGGCCAGTGATCTGATCGCCAAGGCGCTGCCAGCACCGGCTCTGGATTTTGTGCTCAAGTGCAGCCACACCTTCAATCTCCTGGAAGCCCGCGGCGTGATCTCCGTGACCGAGCGCACGGCCACGATCGCCCGCATCCGCCATCTGGCCAAGCAGGTGGCCGAAGGCTGGCTGGCAGAACGGCAGGCCCTCGGCTTCCCACTGTTGACCGAGCAGCAGCGGGTACGTTGGCAGCAGACGCAGCCTGAAGCGCTCGCCGTTCAGTCCTGAGTGTCGCACTCCCTGATCGCTTCTGAGGCGAAGCCTTGCCTGGCCTGTTGACGACCCGATGGCTGCAATGAGCGAAGCAAGTCTTCTGGCTTTTTATTCAGAGTCGCAGGCACATGCCAGAGAATTGACAGCACAAACATGCTAAATTCTGCGGAAATCAATAGCGCGAGGACGAGGTGAGAAATCCATCGACAGTCGCAGATCTCTGGCCATCAGAACAGGACTCTCAATCTTGATCTTGTGCGGCTGAAGCTTGTGGCCGCTGATGTCTTGTTGCCAGGGCTGAGACCAGATTTTTGCTGCTTGGCGTCAGACTGGCTGATCTGTTGCCGCAGGTGAGTTGCCATGAAACGCCGAACCTGGCTGCTGCTGGCCGTGCTGCTGCTGGGGAGCTTTCAAGCCGGCCGGCTGGCGGAACGGCTGATCTGGCCCTGTCGACTGCGGCCGCTGGCGACGTTGGTGGCGCCGTTGCTGGGCCAGCCGCTGCCCAGCCGCCAACTGTGTGAGCTGCTGTTGCAGGTGCCTTCGTTCTGATGTCGGCGCTGACCATCAGGTCGCAGCAACTGGCCATGGCCGCTGTTCGGCACCGGCTCCCTTCTGCAGGGACAGGAGCTGCACAGGCCGGGGATCTCAGCCAGGGCCAGGCCCTGGTTTGCTGGCAGTCTGCTCAGGAGGAGACGGTTTGCCGCTCGAGAAGGCGCATCGGCAGCCTGCCTGTGCGTTTGAGCCGGCCCCGACCGACCGCTGGGCTGGGGCCCTGGATCCCGGATCCCGGATCCGCGATCGCCGCAGGATGGGCCTGGGAATCCTTAGCGGGTATCGATTCTCAGGTGAATGCAGTCCGCTGAACCGAGGCGTCGGCTGGTCAAGGCGGGGCTGGGCATGCTGCTGGCTGGCCTGTTCCTCGCCAGCCTGTTGCGCCCGATCACACCTGGGCCCTACGACCCAGTGCGCTTGCTGGGCGTGGGGGATGGTCCTGTCGCCGCGATCTTGCGTGGCACCTTGCTGGAGGATCCAAGGCCGGTGCTGCTGCCCCAGACGGCGGCGGCTCCAGCGGCACCGGCGCCGGCCTGTCGGGTGCTGCTGGCAACGGCCGGCGGCCGCACCGAGCTCCATTTCGAACCCTGCCCCAGCCTGCGCCAGGGCTGGTTGTTGCGCGTGACCGGCAACCTGCGCCGGCCGACGCCCGCCCCCCATCCCCTGCTGGCGGGTCCGGCGGAACGGCTGGCCCGCCAGCAGAGCTGGAGCCGCCTGAAGGTGGAGCATTTCCAGGTGCTGAAGCGACCGCCCACCCCGGTGGTGGATCTGCGCCGGAGCATCGCTGCCCGGTTGATCCAGGCCGCCGGGCCAGAGCGTGGAGGGCTGCTGGCGGCCCTGGTGCTGGGCAGTGCGGTGGTGCCCTTGCCGCTGGAACTGCGCCAGGACTTCCGGGCCTCCGGGCTCTCCCATGCGTTGGCCGCGTCTGGTTTCCATCTCACCGTGTTGTTGGGGCTGGTCACCGCCATGACCCGGCCGCTGGGACGCAGTTTGCGCCTGCTGTTGGCAGGTGGGGCGATGCTGCTGTTTCTGCTGTTGGCAGGAGCCCAAGGCTCCGTGGTGCGCGCCGTACTGATGGGCGGTGCGGCCCTGGTGGCCATGGAGTTCGGCCGGCGCACCCGACCCCTGGGGCTGCTGGCGGCCGTGGTGGTGGCGATGCTGGCCTGGAACCGGCTCTGGCTCGCTGATGTGGGCTTCCAGTTGTCGGTGGCGGCCACCGCCGGGCTATTGGTGTCCGCGACACCGCTGGAACAGCGAATCAGGGGATGGCTGCCGGCCGGCAGCGAAGGGCTGCAAGGCGGCTGGGCGGCGCCACTGGCTGCAGCACTGGCTGTGCCGCTGGCCGCCACGATCTGGACCTTACCGCTGCAGCTGCTCCATTTCGGCGTGGTGCCGGCCTATGCGGTGCCGGCCAACCTGGCGGCCGCTCCACTGCTGACGCCCCTCACCCTGGCGGCCATGGCCCTGGCCCTGGTGGCGGTGCTGCTGCCTGGCCTCCTGCCAGTTGTGTTGCTGCCGGTGGATCCCGTGGCGCGACTGCTGCTGTCCATCGCCAAGGGATTCGCCGCCTTGCCCATGGCCCAGTGGCAGCTGGGCCGACCGCTGCCATGGCTGGTGGCCCTGTTCGCTTTGGCGCTGCTGGGACTGCTGCTGCCGGGACTGGCGTCACCCTGGCGGCGGCTGGCGACTGGCGGCATGACGCTTGTGGTGGTGATTCATTTCCTGCTGCTCGGGGCCGATCAGCTGCTGTTGGTGCACCAGGGCGGCCCGAATGGAGGCCGGGATCTGCTGATCGCTCGCCATCGCGGCCGGGCGGCCTTGATCAGCAATCACAGCGATCCCTACAGCTGCCGGCAGGTGAGCCAGCTCGCGACTGGCCTTGGGGTGAGCCGCTTTGACTGGTTGTTGTTGCTGGATCCAGTGGCGTCAAGCGAGCCCGCCTGCTGGCGGCGCCTTGCCCCGCTGGTGCTGGCCTACGGCGATGGCAGCATCCCGCTGGCAGCCGGCGAACGGCTGGCCAGTCCTGGACTGGAGGTGGAGGCCCTGTCGATGGACAGTCATGGATTGCATCTGCGGGTGGGCAAGCATCGGTGGCTGCTGCTGCCGGATCGACAGGCGCTGTGGTCCTGGCGCCACAGCGGCCGGCCCCGGCCCGAGGCGGTGTGGCTGGGTTTTCGCCCCAGACCCCAGGATCAGCGCCAGCTGTTGGCCCAAGGGCCACCCCCCCGCAGACTCTGGTGGAGCGGCCCAGCCGCTGCAGGCCAATCCCCACCGGCTCCCTGGCAAGCCACCGGGATCAGTGGATCGCTATTGGCCTATGGGGGCTGACGGCTCCGTAAAGTGGAACTGGCTTTGTCGCCAGAACCCGTGCCATCCCCCTGGCAGTGGTTCTGGCCAAGCCCTTGGGAGAGGTGGCTGAGTGGTCGAAAGCGAACGACTCGAAATCGTTTGAAGGGAAACCTTCCGTGGGTTCGAATCCCACCCTCTCCGTTTAGACAGGATCCGAAGGGATTCGAGGAAATCCCAAAACT
>CAIZOZ010000422.1 GCA_903934745.1 uncultured cyanobacterium | reverse complement strand
CACCTGGTACATCTGAGCGTCTTGGCCGCCAGCCGGCAGCTCGATGCAGTCGCCCTGGTGCAGGTTGGAGGTGGAGCGTGTCATGGGTGTGACGCAGGGAATCTGAAACAGAGCCGGGTTGGTGGGAAAAGAGAGACAGGGAAAGGAGGAAGAAGGCGGCGGGCAGAGGGGGAGGGATCGCTGCGGCAGCTCAGGCTCTAAGGCTGAGTCCTGGGTTCGGCTCTGGGCCGCTGGGGATAAAGCCAGGCTCCCGACTTATCCGGGGATTGAAGGTTTGGGTCGATACAAAAGTTGAGGTCGGTGAGCGGATCGCGACATGGCTTGAGTCCATGGGATCGCTGCAGGGCGGGACAGGGGGCGGCGGCGGCCGCGACGGCAGGGGAATGTTCGGTATTTCTTCCACTTTGCCTTAGGGCCCGTCGCGGCGCGAGCTGGGCTGAGCAGCAGCGCCGATCAGGACAGCTGATCAGCCTGATCAAAAAGCCGGTGCGACAGGGCTGGCTGGCCGTGCAGGCGAGCGGTGTTGATTTGGAGACGGCGGCAACTGCGGCTCAGAAGATCGGCTCAGAAGATCGGTTCAGAAGATCGGCATCGAAACATTGGTGATGTTGAGGATCAGATCATTGAAATCGTCATCACTGTCGCTGTTGTTTCCGGCTACGGCCAGATCTTCGATGCCCAGCACCATCGTGTTGTTCTCATTGCTGAGCCGCACCATCTGGGTGACCCCACCGGGGTTGGCGTCTGAGTAGGAGGAGAAGATCGTGGAGCGGGAGCCGTTCTGCAGCAGCAGCACGCCGTAGGAGCGGTTGGTGTCGATCGCCAGATCGGTGTAAGTGGCCGTGGCTCCGTAGGCGGGCAGCGTGGAGGCATCCAGCAGCAGATCGTCCTGCTCGGCCCGCTGGAGCGCCGCCTGCAGATAGCCGGCATCGCCGGGATTGAGACCATCGACGCTGCCGGTGATCGAATCGACGACATAGAAGGCGAGGCTGTTGTTGAACGCAGCCAGGCGCTGCACCGCCACGGCCGGTCGGATCGGCGTCGGGGTGGGGGCCGAGCCGATCGCCTGCCAGTACACACCGCTGACGCCACCGGCGAACTGGGTGGTGATCTGGTTGCCGTCGATGTTGATGCTGAGCAGCTGTAGCGCCTGGCCATCGCGGCTGGCGGTGGGCGTCCAGTCGTTGCCGAGCAGGTTGAGCCCCTCAACGACAGCGCGGCTGCCGACGGCCTTGCCCTCGGTGCTTTGCCAGCCGAGGCCGGGATTGGTGCTCAGGGCGTTGTCGGGGTTGATGCTGCCGTCGCTGCCGCCGCTGGCATCACTGAGCAGGGTGAGGGCGGTGCTGCCGGCCTGGAGGCCAAAGGTCACCAGGCCGGAGCCGCTGTCGGCGCGCCAGCAGGTGAGCGGGCCATTCTGGCTGAACTGGAGGCTGTCGATGTCAATGCGCTGGACCTTCGGGTTCCAGACCAGCTCAGGTGCCAGCAGCGAGAGCCTGGGCTGGTCGTCGGCCTTGGCTATGAAGT
>CAIZOZ010000421.1 GCA_903934745.1 uncultured cyanobacterium | reverse complement strand
GTGGCGCCAAGAGCATTGGGGCCGCCGAGGCTCGTTCCCGTGCCCGGGCGCTGGCCAGGCAGGCTGTTGCTGGCAGTGACATCGAGCTTGAGCAGCTGGCTCGTGCTGCCCGCGGCATTGGTGGCCGTGACATTGACGTACTCGTCAACCGCGGTGCCGATGCCCACCTTGCCGCTGATCACGCCGGTGGTGGGGTCGAGGCTCAGGCCCGGCGGCAGCACGCCGTTGGTGCCGATCACCAGATTCTTGATGGTGTGGAAGTTGTTGTTGCTGGCGCCGGTGCTGCCCGTGAAGCCGAAGGCCCACAGCGACTTATCGGTGGTTTGCCAATTGCTGTAATTTCCGGCATCAAACGCCAGTACATTGTTAACCCGCACCTGCACGCGCCCTTCGGCGCTCATTGCCATCGTCACGGGGACGAAGTTATAGTTATTAAGGAAAGGGTTGAGGATGGTGGCGGTACCCAACTGAGTGGTGCCTGCATAAGCAGCTACCGTCATTAAGGTATTAGCGCCATTAGTGAGTTCGGTAAACTCGACCCGCAGGCCATTGGTATTGTCGCCTGGGGCGCCGTAGTTGAAGCTGATGTTGCCACCGCCAACCGTCGTGCCGCCGCCCACCTTGTAGCTGAATGTGGCCCTAAAGGCGTCGAGGTTCTGGGCGCCCTCGCCTAGGAATTGAACCGAGCTGGTTTGATTGACAACATTTTGCGTGAGTTCAAGCGCGGCAGCGTTGAACCGGGCGCTGCCGTTGAGGTAGGCGCCAGCGGGCATGGTGCCGGCGTTGGCCAGCGTGGATGTGACCAGGGTCTGGGGCGTCACGCTGTAGAAGGTGGGGCCGGCGCTGCCGGCTGCCGCGACAGTGAAGTCGGTCGGCACACCGGGCAGCATCGGATTGGTGGCCGCACTGCTGAAAACGGGCGCGCCGGAGGCGAGGTTGAGGCTGAATTGTTGCGAGGTGGCGCCATCCGCATTGGTGGCCACAAGATCGAAGACTTGCTGGCCGGAACTGGTCGCCGAGTTGGGCGTACCGGAGATCACACCGGTGGTGGCATTCAGCGACAGACCGGCGGGCAACACCCCGTTGGTCACGATCACCAGGGTGTCGATCGTGTGGCTGCTGGAGTTGGTGGCGCTGTTGCTGGCACCCAATCCGAACTGCCAATTGCTGCGGTCGGCGGCGTTGACCTTGCCGGCCAGGTTCGCGTTGAGGAGCTGGGTGCCGCCGTAGCTCACAGTGAGGAAATTGGCGCCATCGAGCTTGATCTCCACCGCGTTGGCTACGGTCCCAAAGGTGATCGGCGCCTTGCCGATCACAGCATTGTTCCAACTCACACTCACGAACGCAGCGACCGTTGAAGTTGCCTCTGTGAAGGTGACAACCAGGCCGTTCGTGACCGCCGCAATTGAACCGCTGGAGGTGTTGAGCTCCCCATAGTTGAAGCTAGTTGATGCGGCAACACCGGCCCCGGCCGTGCTGTTGGCAATGGTGTAATCAAACGAGGCCGTGAAGGAGCCGGGGCTGGCAGCGCCCAGCTTGGGCAGAACCAGCGCCCCTTTGCTGCTAGCGGTGGTTGGGTTGAGCACAACCGCACCGCCGGTGACTTGGGCGCTGCTCACCAGCGTCGAGCCCGACGGCTGGGTAGTGAAATCATCGGACAATAAAGTTGCTGTGCCGATCGAGTACGTCGGGGTACCCGTGGCCGATGCCGTGAACGATCCGGCGACGGTGCTGGTGAAATCGGCGCTAGCAGCGCTTGTGAACACAGGTGCCGCGCCGGTTACCGCCAAGGTCAGGCCCGCTTGATCCCACGCCTGCGAGAAGCGGCCGGAGGTCGCCTCAATCGACCCGGAGGAATACTCCATCGTCAAATCGCCGCCCTTGGCTGGCGAACCGGTGAGGTTTGAGCTGGCGGCAACATCGGCCCCCGTGAGTGCCGCCAGCGCGTCGACAAAGCTCCGCCCCTCAGGCGTTGCCGCCACTGAACATCCGTACAACAAGATGTCGGCATCTGCAGCCAAGTTCTGCCGCCAGCCGGCAATCTCATCCGCACGCAATTGCAGCGTGTCGAGGCTGATCCGTTGACCGGCCAGCATCAGGCTGCCGGGTTCGCCGTGGCTGAACAGGCGGACGACTGAGGCGCCGGGATTGGCGCGGAGGGCAGCACCCACCTGGCCAATCACATCTTGGCCCGGATCGAGAACAAACACCTGCGCGCCGGCGAGCTCTTCTTGCGGCAGGGAGGCGAGGAGCTCGGGGCTGATCAACACCAGCTCGATCGGAAGGTCTGATGTCCGGATGGCAGCAACCGGAACGGCCTGGGTGGATAGGGTGAACAGCGGCGCGCTGTTGACGCTGGGCGCATTTGCCTGTAAGCCGCTTTTGGCAGGATTGCTCCACCCCTTCTTCGCCCGGCCGTTCGGCGTGAGCGCAGCGAACGCGAAGAGGTGGCGGAACTGTTCGGCGGTGGTACCCAGGGCATGGGCGCTGGAGAGGCTGGTGCCGGAGCCGGTGCGCTGGCCCGCCAGCAACGCGTTAGCCACCCCCACCGTGATGGGGGGGCTGGCACTGGGGTCATTGCTGTCATCGCCGCCGTAAACCGCGCTGACGACCTGCACGCCCGCCGGCAGCAACGTGGTGGTGAAGCTGGCGAGGCCGCTGGCGTCGACCGTGCTCCTGCCCAGCACGGTGGTGCCATGGAAGAAGGTGACCGTGCCACTTGGGTCAGCGCCCGTGACCGTGGCCGAGAACGTCACGGAGCCCTCCAAAGCCACGCTGCTCGGGCTGGCGGTGAGCCTGGTTACGGTTGCAGGCATCGTCAGATGAGGATTTGGTGAAATGATAGGCTAGGGGCAGCAAAAATGAAGCAAAACTACCTAAAGCTCAACACTAACACGGCTATTCACAGGCTGCCGCCCATTCTGTTAGCACAAAGATCGGCTGCTTCAGTGCAATATTTTCTTGTGCAATCCAGATTGTTTCTTGACTTGGAATCCAAGGAGTCTGATAGGATTGATTCATCATGCAAACAGCACTGAATCCAAATGGTAGAAGCATCGACGCCACGGAGACGCGTCCTGAATGTGGGTGGCCAATCTCACGGCATCCAACTGCCTCCCCCCTACAGCACGTTTGAGCAGGTTCTGCTCGATCTGGATCCCACGGTTGGGGCCGACCTCGTGCTCGACGTCAGGGAGCTCACCAGCCTGGAGCCCCAGCAATTTGAGGCTGTGTATTGCTCCCACAACCTCGAGCATGTGCGCCAGCACGAAGTGCCCGTGGTGCTAGCGGGCTTCCGCCATGTGCTCAAGCCCGGCGGCCTGGCCCACATCATCGTGCCCGATCTGCAGGAGCTGATGCTCGTCTGCGTGCAGCAGGGCATCGACCTCGATGGCCTGCTCTACGAATCGCCGATGGGCCCGATCACACCGCTCGATGTGCTCTTTGGCCACGGCGGCATGATCGCCCAGAGCGGCCAAGATTATTACGCCCATCGCACCGGCTTCAGCCGCCGCACCCTGGCCAATGTGGTGGAAGCCAGCGGCTTGGGCCCGATGTTCTGCCAGCAGGGCAACCTCGAGCTCAACTTGATCACCTTCAACGGCGATCCCGACCCCGAACTCGCGGCCCTGTTTAATCTGCCCCTCGACAGCCCAGAGCCGTCAGCAGCCTTTTAGGAGCTGCTCTCCGGTCCCTTGGTCCCAGGGCCCCAGGGTCCCTGGGACCAAGGGACCGCCTAAATCAACAGACATTGAATCAAAAGGGATAGGGACTCGGTGATGGCTTCCGTGCCAAGCGGCCCTCTGGCCGCAGCGATTGCCCTGCATCAGCAGGGTCAGCTGGAGCAGGCGCGCCAGGGCTATGGAGCAATCCTGGCGAGTGATCCCAGTAGCGCTGCGGCCCATCACTACCTGGGGATGCTGGAGCACCAGAGTGGCAACCCGATGGCCGCGCTGCCGCACCTGCGCACAGCGGTGCAAAGCGAGGGAGCTGAGCCGTTCTACTGGGTGAACCTAGGGAATCTCCTCAAGGATCTGCAGCGGCCCCAGGAGGCCGAGGCGGCCTATCAACGCGCCCTGGCCCAGCAGCCAGCTGACGCCCTGGCCCTGTACAACCTGGGCCATCTCTACCAGCTCTATGGCCGCTGGAGCGAGGCAGCCACCAGCTTTGGCCAAGCCACAGCCGCCCAGGACGACTTCGTACTCGCCTGGCAAAAGCTCGCCGCCATGGAGCTGCGCGCCAACCGCCGCGAGCAGGCCTTAGCGGCGGCCGAACGGGCCGTGGCCCTGGCGCCCGATGACGCGGCGAGCTGGTTTCACCTGGCCGATGCCCTGGGCCGCTTCGCGCGTTGGCCCGAGTCCCTGGAGGCCCTAGAGCGCTCCCTTGCCCTGCAACCGCAGTTTGCCGAGGCCTGGAACAACCTGGGTCTGGCGCGCAAGCAGCAAGGCGATCTAGCCGGGGCAAAGGCCGCCTTTACGAAAGCCCTGGAGCAGGCCCCACCTAGCGATCCGGCCAACGCCTCGCTGGCGGCCGAAACCTGTTCCAACCTGGCCCAGCTCGAGCTCGACGCCCACCAACTCCCGGCCGCCCAGCAGTGGAGTGAGCGAGCGCTGGCCTTGGATCCCCAAAACGCCCAGGTGCAGTTCACCAAGGGCAACGTGCTCAATGCCTTGGGGGAGTATGAGCTGGCAGCTTCGGCCCTGCGCCTGGCCCTAGAGCTCCAGAGCGATTTTCCCGAGGCGCTCAACACTCTCGGCAATATCCTGCTCAACCTGCGGCGCCACAGCGAGAGCATTGCCACCTTTGAACGGGCCATTTCCCAGCGCAGCGATTACGCCGAGGCCCTGGCCAATCTGGCCAATGCCCAGCGCGAG
>CAIZOZ010000420.1 GCA_903934745.1 uncultured cyanobacterium | reverse complement strand
CAGCCTCTGCTGTGTGGATCCCTACTTTTTTCATGTTCACGCCGCCGGCCCTGGCGTTGAGAACCTGAAGCTGCTCCTGGCGGGTTTGCTCAATTTTCAGAATCTCCTCCAACAGAACAGGATCGATCTCGTTGAGGTGATCGATCGCCTGCTGCATGCCCTCGGGCTGGTCAGCCCTGGCGCTCGCTGTGGCCTGCAGCTGGGCATAGGTTGCGGCGTCCAGCTGCTGACGGCAGAGACCCTGCAAGGCCTCGACGAATTGGCGCCCGTCGTATCCCTCGTCCTCCAGCCACTCCAGCCAGCCGTTGAGGCTGTGGGATTCCGCTGTGGTGTGCAGTTCGTTGGAGATGGCGATCAGGCCATCGCCGAGGGCCACGATCGCCGCAGGGCTGAGGCGGGGCTCACCGCTGCGGCTGGTGCTGGCTGGAGTCGGCAGCGCTGAAGTGGACACGGTCGAATCCACCCAATAATTAATTTATATTTAAGCTGAGTTCGGGTTGATTTGTCAAGCCACGAACCTCCTGCCCACACCGCCGAATCGGGCCCAGTCGGTTGGAAAATCGACCTTGGCCTGAAGAGCAGGTGAATCCGCTACCACCCGCCGCTTGCTGTGGCGATGCCCTTATGGCGATGCCCCGGCTTACACCCGCAGGCTGTCCAGCACCGAGCGGTCCTCCAGGGTGGAGGTGTCGCCGCTCACCTCCTGGCCTGCCGCCAGGGAGCGCAGGATGCGCCGCATGATCTTGCCGCTGCGGGTTTTGGGCAGGGCATCGGTGAACTTGATCAGATCGGGTCGGGCGATCGGACCGATCTCCTTGCCCACATGCTTCTTCAGTTCGGCGATCAGGGCCTCATCGCCGTTGCGGCCCGTTTCCAGGGTGACGAAGGCGACGATCCCTTCGCCCTTGAGCTCATCGGGCCGGCCCACCACAGCGGCTTCGGCTACGGCCGGATGGCTGACCAAGGCACTCTCAATCTCCATCGTGCCCAGCCGGTGCCCCGACACGTTGATCACGTCATCGACGCGGCCCATCACCCAGAAGTAGCCGTCGCCATCGCGGCGGGCGCCATCGCCGGCGAAGTAGAGCCAGCTGCCATCGGCCGGCCGGATCTCTTCCCAGTAGCTCTTGCGGAAGCGCTCCGGATCGCCGTGCACCGTGCGCATCATCCCGGGCCAGGGCCGGCGGATCACCAGATAGCCGCCCTGATCCGCCGCCTGGGAATGGCCTTCGTGGTCGACCACATCGGCGGCGATACCCGGCAAGGGCAGGGTGGCGGAGCCGGGCTTGGTGGCCGTGGCGCCGGGCAGGGGGCTGATCATCACGCCGCCGGTTTCGGTCTGCCACCAGGTGTCCACCACCGGGCAGCGATCAGCGCCGATCACGTCGCGATACCACATCCAGGCTTCCGGGTTGATCGGCTCGCCCACGGTGCCGAGGATGCGCAGGGTGCTCATGTCGTACTGATCCGGCACCTCGCGGCCGCTCTTCATGAACGCCCGGATTGCCGTGGGCGCCGTGTAGAAAATCGACACCTTGTGTTTCTGGATCACTTCCCAGAAGGCACCGGGCTTGGAGGGGCGCGGTGCCCCCTCATACATCACCGTGGTGGCGCCATTGGAGAGGGGTCCGTAGACGATGTAGCTGTGACCGGTGATCCAGCCCACATCAGCCGTGCACCAGTGGATGTCGTCCTCACGGATGTCAAAGATCCACTGAAAGGTGAGATGGGCCCAGAGGTTGTAGCCGGCGGTGGTGTG
>CAIZOZ010000419.1 GCA_903934745.1 uncultured cyanobacterium | reverse complement strand
TCGATTGCTCCAGGGCGGCACTGGTGCTCGACTCGACATCCGGACCGAGCAATACCAGCGGCTGGCTGAAATCCCACCGGCTCTGCAGCAGCTCATTCATGCTGGTGGGTTGCACCGACGAGCCGGCTTTGGCCTGGCTTGCCGCAGTCTGATCAGGCCCGACTGGGGTGGACGGCTCGGGGCGGCCCAACTGGCCCGGCTGGGCGTTGATCGTGCCGTGGCTGATCGTCAGGTCGCCGCCGAGCCTGGGGGCCACCAGGCTGCCGGCCAGGGTCAGCCGACCCGCCGCCATGGCAGCGATCCGCGACTGGGCGAAGGGCAAGTCCTTGAGGCTCAGAGACAGGGTCGGCTCGTTGCTGAGGCCGTGGACCAGGCCCAGCCTCCCCTCGCCCTGGATGCGGCCGCGCTTGCCGACCCGCGCCCGCAGATCCTGAACCAGCAGCTGCTGGAAATCGAACAACACCGTGGCCTCCACCTCCTGCAGCGCTTGGCCGACAACCTCGTACTCGCCAGCGCGGAAGCGCAGGAAGCCGTTGGCTATCGGATCAGCGAGGCTGCCGCGCACCAGCAACTGAAGGTCGACACTGCCCTTGCGCCAGATCACCGCCCGTCCGGTCAGATCGGTGAGGAAGCGCAGGCCGTCACCCCGGCTGGCCAGGCGCAGTTCGAGCTTGTCACTGCGCCGGTCCAGGGGGATGGTGCCGGCCAGATCGACACTGCTGGAGGCCCCGGCGGCGCGCAGGGCCAGGTCCACACCCAGGCCTTTGGGCATCAGTTCGACATGGCCGCGATCGAGTTGGAGGGCCTGCTGGCCGAGGCCGGCGTCGTCCAGGGACAGATCCAGCGCCAATTCGGGCTGACTGGAGCCGAGGCGATAGCGCCCACGCAGGCCGAGGTGGCCGCGCAGGCTTTCCGGCACTGGCGTCAGCAGGGCCAGCAGCGAGAGCGAGACACCCGAGAGCTCGAAGCTGCCGGCGCCGGCAAACAGGGGGCCCTCCAGCCGCACCTGGAAGGGATCGTGGGCCAGGGCCAGATCCCGGTCCCGCAGGGCCAGCCACAGATGGCCACTGGCCTTGAGCTCGGCCCGGGCGCGGCGCAGATCGGGACCACGGATCGCCAGATCGGCATCCAGCCGCATCTGCAGCCGGGCGAGGCGCTCAGCTCGCGTGGCTCGGCGGCGCTGTTGATCCCAGGAATTGAGCCCCTGCTGCATCTCCTGCAGCACCAGCAGCTGCTCCTGGATCGAAGCACCCAGGGTTTCGATCGCTGCCACCCCCCCCAGCGCCGCCGCCCCCTGATGGCGGGGCAGGGGAGCGCCGCGCCACACGGCCCAGGCCTGGAGCATCTGGTTGAACAACAGTGAGGACAGATCCGTTGCCTGGAAGCGGGCCGCGAAGGGTCCCGCCCAGCGCCCCTTGAGCTCCACGTCGATGTTGCCGGACGCCAGCGGTTGCACCGAGCCCTTGAGGCTGTACTGCCGATCGGCGTAGGCCACCTGGGCCCGCACGCTGCGGCCACCCAGCCCGAGGAACTGGGGTTGATCCAGGGCCACATCGCCGCTGAAGGCCAGGGACTGGAGCGACAGGTTGCCCGAGCCACTCAGACCGCCATCAAGGGGCTGGAACGGCCGGTTGCGGCCCAGGGCCAGCGACAGCCCGTGCAGGGGCAGGCCCCTGGCCTGCCAGCGGTACTGGGCCGGTTTACCGCTCAGTTCGAGGCTGCCGCCCTGGCGCTGCAGGGCGATGTGGATCGGATACCAGCGGCGATCGAGCTGGGCCGTGATCGTGCCGCTGGAGGCAGGGGACTGGGCTTCGAGGCGCAGCTGACCGCCGCCGCCGCTGAGTCCCACCAGGCGCCCGCCCCAGGTTTCTTCCAGCCGCAGGGGGCCGGCCCCGGGCTGGTGCACCACCAGATGCAGATCGGGCACCAGAGCGCTCAGGCCACCGTGCAGCCGGCCCTGGGCAGCGAGTCGGCCCTGGAGCCGGCTGCCCACCAGGGGGCTGAGTCGGGCCAGGGGAAAATCGCGCAGCCTGAACTCGGCCTGCAATTCCCCCCAACGCAGCCCCCGGCCCGCTTGGAAGGCCACAGGCAGCGAGGCGGTGGCCTGCAGATGCTCCGCTTCCAGCTGCCGCAGCTGCAGCTGGTCGCCCTCCAGCCGCAGGGAGGCCTGCCAACGGCCCAGTAACGGATTGGACTGCTGCAGGGCCGTATCCACCTGCAGCTGCGGCTGTCGCAACAGTCCGGCCGCCAGAATCCGCCCTTGCAGCGGCTGATTCCGCAGCCAGTCCGGGAGTTGCCGGCCGTGGGGAAGGTCAACGGGATCGAGCCGCCAGCTGCCGGCCAGGTCCAGCTGGCGGCCGATCGCACCGTTCACGCTCAGACGCGACTGCCCGCGCCAGGCCTGCAGCTGGGCCTGCTGCAACCTGCCGGCGCGCCAGCGGCCCTGCAGGGAAGCCTGGATCGGGGCTGAACCGAGGGCCTGGGCGACCGGCGGCCTGGCCAGCAGGCGCAGGGAGAGGGAACGGTCGGCGTCGATCCGGCCGGAAACCTGCCCGGCCCAGGCACCGAATTGCCAGCGACTCGGCGCCAGGCTGAGCTGCTGGGCCTGGCAGCGGAGCGGCAGCCGCTCCGCCAGCAAGGGTTGGCCCACCCCGCGCTGCTGCCAGCGCACCGCTGCGAGCCCCACCTGCCCCTGGCAGCTGGCCACGCCCTGCTCCAGGCGCAGGGAAAACACCCCATCGGCCTGGCCGCCCAGCTGACCCTGCAGCGGCACGAATTGGCCCAGCGGGGCGATCGGGAACTGCTGGGGGGTGATCTGCAGCTGCCAGCTGCGCTGTTGCCACTGGCCCCTGCCCACCAGCAGCGCTGAACCCGGCTGACCGGGCAACTCCACCCTGACCCGCCCCTCGATCTGGCGCTGAAGGGGCTGCAGGCCGACGGCACCAACGGCAGCCAATTCAATCGGCCGGCCAACTTGAGCCGGCCACCAGAGCCGTACGCGCCCCGGCTGGAGCAGGCGGAAGCGCAGAGCAAGGCGTGGCGGCTTACCGCCTGGGGGGAGCTGGCCCAGCAGCCACCACTGCCCGCTGGCATTGGGCCGCAGATCGACGCGAGCACCGCTGAAACTGAGATCAAGTACGAGGCTGCGCTGTCGCCAGCTGGCCAGGGGGTCCAGCAGCACGTAGGTGCGGCGGACCTCAGCGGTGGAGCCGTCCTTGGCACCGGCCAGCAAGCCACTGGGCCCCACACAGAGGCCATCGGCACTCAGGCCGCAGTAAGGACCGAGCTGCAGCGGCCGACCCATGATCGTGCCCACCTGGCGCTCGAGGCGAGGCCGCCAGCTCTCATAGAGGCCGGCCAGGATGCGATCCGACGCCAGCCACAGGGCGACTGCCCCCACCACCAGGACGCCGCCGCCTGCCAGCGCGACCAGCGGCCCCGGCGGACCGCTGGACCTGCCGCCTGTTGGGGCCGACACCCTATGGCGTAGCCAAGCGTTTCGCTGCAAAGCCTTTCGCAGGGACCGAGACCAATCTGTGGGCAGCCAACTCATCTGCCCAGGTCGATCACCGGCGCGGTCGGCCGCAATATAAGGAGGTTGAACAGCCCTACCCAGTGCCGATGGCCGCCGATCCAATCCTGCTCGTGGCCGCGAAGTGGCTCGGCATCGCCAGTGGCTTGCTGATTCTGGCCACCGCGGCCGGCTTTCTGCGCCGCTGGGGGATCCGCTTCCGGCTAGTGGGCATCACCAGTTTCACGGCCTTGCTCGCCATCTCCTGCCTGGCGTTCTCGATCAGCTACACGCCACGGGTGACGATCAGCGGCGCCGTGGTGGCACCGGTCGTCTTCGACGGCGGTGCTGATCTGGTGATCGCCGCTGCCCCCAGCCATCTGGCTCCAGAGGCGATTGGCCCCACCGTGATCCAGGTGGCCAGCAACCTGCACGGCGGTGGCCGAACCACCGCCGACGGCCGGGTGCGGGTGCGGCTGCGGGCGATCGAATCGGCCGGAGAGGGTGTGGGCCGGCCGGTGGTGCTGGCTGAGGCCGTGCGCGATCTGGGCAGTGACAGCGTCGTTCTCACCCCATGAGCAACCGGGCCGGGCCCGCCAACAGCGCCGCGGCTGCGGGGGTCGATGGTGCCTGGGAGTTCCGACTGCCAGCCCACTTCAGCCGCGAGGCGGCGCGGCTTCAATCCCAGGGCATCGACGACTGGCTGTCCCTGGCCAATCTCGACGATGCCAGCCTGCGGCAGCTGGCTCGTGGCGGTGGCGCCAGCGAAGCGCGCCTGATCAAGCTGCGGGGTCAGGCTCGCCTGGTGATCGATGTCGGTGTCTCACCGCCAGAGGCGGCCTTGTTGCTGTATTCCGGCATTGCCAGCCGCCAGGGTCTGGCCCAAGCGGATCCCGATCGCCTGCTGGTGCTGGTGGGCCGCTTTCAGCGTCAGCTGCTGGGCAGGGCGGCCGTGCCGATCGAGGCGGCTCTGGTGCGTCGCTGGATTCGCCAGGCTCGGGACAACGCCAGTCGCCCGCCGAACTGACCCCGACCGAACACCGCCTCGACCGCTGGGTCCCTGAAATGGAAAGGATCTCTGGGAGGCAGCGATGCCCCGCCATTCCAGCGTGAACCCCATGTCCTTGCCGTTGGTGCTGCAGCCCCTTGGTCTGGCGGCCAGCAGACTGGGCCCCGCCAATTCCGGAACGGGACATCCTTGGGTAGCTTGCCTGGCTGCCGGCGTGCTCAGCCTGGGACTGGCTCTGGTGCCGCTGGCGCCGGTTGAAGCCGCTTCAGCCCTGCTGGAATCGGTCAAGCAGAATCCCCAGCTGTCCAAACAACTTTGCGCCGAGTTCAAGCAACTCAATGCCCAGGGCCAATCGGCCACCTCGCCCCAATCCCTGGCCCGGGTGGCCAGCAGCCAGGGCCTCAGCACGATGGACGCCGAAGTGCTCACCACCTACGTGATCGGCCTCTATTGCCCGGACGTGCGCTGAATGGCCTTAGGTGCTGACCTGACCATGATGACGCCCGATGGCGTCCCGTTGGCCAGCCGCACCTGGACCCCCGCTGGCTCCGGTCCCTGGCCGGTGTTGCTGATGCGCCAGCCCTACGGCCTGGCGATTGCCTCCACCGTCACCTACGCCCATCCCAGCTGGTATGCCCGGCAGGGCTTCCTAGTGGTGGTGCAGGACGTGCGCGGCCGCGGCGACTCCGGCGGTGCGTTCGGCGGCTTCAGCCAGGAAGGTCCCGATGGCGCTGCGGCGGTGCGCTGGGCCCGCAACCTGCCAGGCAGTAACGGCAAGGTGGGCACCTACGGCTTCTCCTATCAGGGACTGAGCCAATTGCTGAACGATGGCGATGGCGCCTGTCTGCCCGACTGCCTGGTGCCGGCGCTGTGCGGACTGGATGAGCGGCTGCACTGGGCCAGCGAGGGAGGAGCCCACTGGTGGAGCCTGGGCCTCGGCTGGGCCCTGCAGCTGGCGGCCGAAGGCTGTCGGCGGCGGCAGGATCCAGCCGCTTGGCTGGAGATCCGTCGCAGCCTTGAAAGCGGCGCCTACCTGCGCGATGGCCTGTCGCTGCTGGAACGTCACGATCCGGCCGGCATGGGTCTCAGCTGGCTGCGCTGCGATCCGGAGCGCCCTGAGCTCTGGCGGCGCCACCCGGTGGCCGAGGCCTTGCTGCAGCGCCCGATGCTGCTGCTCGCTGGCTGGCACGATCCCCAGCTGCGCGGGGTCCTGGATCTGCACCGGCTCGCCCTGGCCGCCGGTGGTCAACCGGAGCTGCGCATCGGCGCCTGGAGCCATCTCGACTGGCAAGGCGGCATCGACTCGTTGCAAGTGGAGTTTTTGCGGCGCCATCTGCAGGCGCCGCTGCCCAACCCTGGTTCCCAGCCGCCGGCGCTGCCGCCGCAGTCTCCTGCGCCAGCCCAGCCAGCTTCTGGAAGAGCTCCGGCCGCGGCTCGGTTGGCTCTGCAGTGCATCCGCACCGGCAGCTGGCAGACGCAAGCCCCCCTGCCGGAGGCGCTTGCCCGTCAAGGCTGGCGCCTGGCCAGCTCAGGACTGGCCGCGATCCGCAGTGACGAAGGGCGGTTGCTGGCGGCCACCCAGGACCGGGACCAGAGCCGAGGCCAAGATCAAGATCAAGTTCACGATCATGATCACAACAGCGTGACGCTGGTCCACGATCCCTGGCGCCCGACTCCCAGCCGGGGCGGTCACCTGGGTCCCGAACCCGGTGTGGTGGAGCGCCAAGACCTGGATCAACGCTCCGAGGTGGCCTGCTTCACCGCCGCGGCGTTGCCTGCTCCGCTGCGGCTGCTGGGCACACCGCGGCTGCGGCTCGGGGCCTGGGCTGATCAGCCGGGATTCGATCTCTGGGCTTGCCTGTCGGTGCTGACCAGCACCGGTGCGGTGCAGCAGCTCTGCACCGGCGGGTTGCGCCTGCGGGGGGAGCGGGCCCGGGCCCAGCAGGAGCGGCGGCTGGAGCTCCAACCCCTTGATGCCACCCTCCAGTGCGGTGAGCGCCTGCGGCTTTGCCTGGCCCCGGCGGCCTGGCCGGCCTTCGCCGTCAACCCCGGCGACGGCTCCATGCCCCAGGGTGGCGTGGGCCTGCAGCATCGGGTGATCACGATCGAGCTGGCCCTGAACGGTTCCCTGTTCTGGCTGGACCCGCTGTTTGGGGCAAACTGAGGCGATTCGTTTCTCACCCCATGCGTCGCCCGATCCCCAACCCAAGCCTGCGCCACCATCTGCTGGGGTTGGTGCTGATCAGTGCCACGGGTCTGGGGTTGGTGGCGGCCGGCGCACCGGCCGGAGCGCAGAACGCCCCCACGGCTCCGCAACCATCGGGCCATCGGGCCGAACCCACTGCCGCGATGGCGGAAGAGGCCGCCAAGGCCGCGGCCCAGCGCATCTTGATTGCCGTGCGCAGCGGCAATGCCCAGGCGCGCTTCAACCAGTTCGCACCGAGCCTGCAACGGGTGAGCAGCCCGGCGATGGTGGCCGAATCGATCAAGCGCATGCCCCGGTTGCTGAGCTGGGAGATCGTGGCGATTCAGCCCGGCGTCGATACCAGCAGTGTGGAGGCCAGGATCGTCACCAGCGCCGGCCAGCGGCTGCTGACGATGGTGATCGATGCGGACGGCAAGCTGGAGGGTTACAACATCGACTCCCGCGACGTCGCCGCTGAAACGGTGGTGCGCAACTTCATGACCGCTTTGACCAACGGTCAGTTCATCTCCGCCAGCGGTTTCCTCAGTCCCACCCTGCAGGAGGACATCAGCCAGGCCGCTCTGCAGAAAAAGTGGCAGAACCTGCAGCGGCTCACCGGCAATTTCGTGCGGATCAAAAAGATCTGGAAAGCCGAGAGCACAGCGCTGCTGAAACTGGTGATCGTCAATGCCGAGTTCAACCGTCTCACCGACAGCCTCTTTGTGTCACTGAACGAGCGCAATCAGATCATCGGCGTCGATTTCCCCACCGATGCGGCCCCGGCCAGCGCTGTTCCCGCTCGCTGAAAGCGAGGGGAGACGCCGGGGACCGGGGCGCCGTAGGCTCCGTGCGCGTCGTAAACCAGCCTTGGCCATGGCTCCACTCAGCCTTGATTGGATGATCGACGACGCTCAGCGACTGGCGGAATGCCGCCACGACCATCCGTTCTCGCTGCTGGGTCCCCAGCCGGTGGAAGGGGGCGGCTGGGTGGTGCGGGCCTGGATGCCGGAAGCCGACCGGGTGGAGCTGCTGCAGGCGGGCTCCAGCCAGCCGATGCACAACCCGAACCATCCCTGGATTTTTGAAGCCGACGTGGACGGTGATCCCGGCTGCGGCTATCAGCTGCGGGTGCTGCGGGGCGGCATCGAACATGAACAGCACGACCCCTGGGCCTTCCGCCATGAGTGGATGGGCGAACTTGATCGCCATCTGTTCGCCGAGGGCAACCATCACCACATCTGGCGGCGCATGGGGGCCCATGTGGGCGAGCGTGATGGCGTGGCTGGTGTGCAGTTCTGCCTGTGGGCTCCGAATGCCCGCAGCGTGTCCGTGCTGGGCAACTTCAACAGCTGGGATGGCCGCCACCATCCGATGCAACAACGTCTCGGCGGTAGCTGGGAGCTGTTCATCCCCGGGCTGAAACGCGGCGAAATCTATAAATACGAGGTGCGGGCCCAGAACGGCCACTGTTACCAGAAGACCGACCCCTATGGCTTCCGGGCCGAAGTGCGCCCCAACCATGGGTCGGTGGTTGATCAACTGAGCCAGTACCACTGGCACGACAGCGACTGGATCGAGGAGCGGGACCATCGCAATCCGCTGGACCAGCCGATCTCGGTTTACGAGATGCATCTCGGCAGCTGGATGCATGCGGCGGCCGATGCCCCTTACATCGAAGCCGATGGCACGCCGCGGCCTCCGGTGCCGGCGGCTGATCTCAAGCCCGGCGCCCGCCTGCTCACCTATCCGGAGCTGGGCGACAAGGTGATTCCTTATGTGAAGGCGCGCGGCTTCACCCACATCGAACTGATGCCGATTTCGGAGCATCCCTTCGATGGCTCCTGGGGCTATCAGGTGACGGGCTGGTACGCCCCCACCAGTCGCTTCGGCTCCCCCGATGAGTTCCGTGC
>CAIZOZ010000418.1 GCA_903934745.1 uncultured cyanobacterium | reverse complement strand
CTCAGCTGGGTCAGCGCAATCAACTGCGGATGTGCTTCTGCAGCTGAGAATGCAGTCCCTGACTGGGCTTTGCCTCTCTTGGGCTGTGAGGTCATAAGCAAAGCGCTCGGATGTGCGCTTCGTCGCCCATGTGGATCTACCCAAGAGCCTGGAGGCCTATTACCAGGAAACGGGTCGGGCCGGCCGCGACGGTCTGCCGGCAGTGGCCTGGATGGTGCATGGCGCCGGCGATGTGCCCCAGCTGCGGCGCTTCATCGAGGACTCGGAAGCAGGCCAGGCCCAGAAACAGGTGGAGCACGGCAAGCTCGACTCCCTGATCGCCTTCAGCGAGGCCAGTGACTGCCGCCGCCAGGTGCTGCTGCGCCACTTCGGCGAAGCCCTGGCCGAACCCTGCGGCAACTGTGATCTCTGCCTGGAGCCCGACAGCAGCACGGACATGACCGAAGCGGCCCGCAAGGCGCTCTCGGCCGTGTATCGCAGTGGCCAGCGCTTCGGTGCCGCCCATCTGGTCGATGTGTTGCTGGGCGGCGACACCGCCCGCATCCGGGAGCTGGGCCACAGCAGCCTGAGTGTGTATGGCATCGGCAAGGAGCTGGAGCGCAACCAATGGCGTTCCCTGATCCGCCAGCTGGTGGCCAAGGGTTATCTGTTGAGTGATGCCGAATCCCGCGGCGGTCTGCGCTTCGGCCCCGACCACCTGGTGAAACCTTTGCTCAAGGGCGAAGCCAGCCTGGCCCTGCGCCTGCCGCCAGCGGCGAAGGAACGGCGGCAAGCACCCAGGGGCGAGCGGGGAGCAGCAGCTCCGGCCCAGGAGCTGGCGGAGGAGGGTTGCGAACGGTTTGAAGCGCTCAGGAGCTGGCGGCTGGAGCAGGCCCGCACTCAAGGAGTGCCGCCTTATGTGGTGTTCCACGACCGCACCCTGATCGAGATCGCCAGCCGCCAACCGACATCCCTGGCGGAGCTGGGCACGGTGACGGGGGTGGGCCAGGCGAAGCTGGAGCGCTATGGCGAAGCGGTGCTGCAGGTGCTGCAGGCAGCGGGGTAGGCGGGCTGGGGCCGCAACGATCAATTCTTCAACTAGGGCTGAGTTGTTCAAACCCAACGCCTGACACTTCGGCTCCGTCCTGCCTGCTATCCGTCCCAGGCCTGAAAATCGTTCGGATTGATTGTCTATACACAGCCCTAGATCCAGTTCCACTCCCACAGCAAATGGGGGCCGATGAGTCGCTTGTTTTCAAGAAAATCATACTTAGACACGTCAAATCCAGCCTCTTTGACAAGCATTACAGCGTCATCCAGATTAGCAGCAGCTTTGAGTTTTTCTTGCAACCCATCATCGCTCTTCAACTTGGCAAGCAAAGCTTCCAGTGTCTCCTTTGACATCGCTTGAAATCAGATGCATACGAATAGACCTTACACCCCCACCCTTCAGGCAACAGTCCTCCCCATAGCTCGTCGTAGATCAGCGCCGACAATCACCCCACCAAGAACTCAGTAGCCCCTTCGAAATCTTCATGCACCTGGGTTAACTTGCTATTGCGTGCCCTTTTCGTTGACTGGGCACTGATCCGTGCTGCGAGTGCCAGCCGCAAGGCGACCAGCTGGCGCCTCACCCTGACCGCAACATGGCAGAATGAGTCAGGCTTTTGCGGCTACGGCAGCAGAATCTCTGGAGGGGTGGTCGAGTGGTTGATGGCTCCAGTCTTGAAAACTGGCGAAGGGAAACCTTCCGCGGGTTCGAATCCCGCCCCCTCCGCTTTAATTTGGATACCAAGGGCAGCGGCGTGGAGCGGGGCGGCATCTGCATCGGCTCCACTCTGCCGGGAGCGCTCAACCAAAACGGTAATGCTTGTGCACCGGGGCATGCACTTCCCAGGTGCAGCTCAGGCCGGCGTCAAACACCACCAGATCACCGGCCCCAAAGCGCACCGGTTCACCGCCATCGGGGGTGACGGTGACGTCTCCCTCCAGCAGCAGGCAGGTCTCCTGCTCGTCGTAGCTCCAGGGAAAGGTGCTGACCCCACAGCCCCAGGTCGGCCAGGTCTTCACGGCGAGGCTCTCCAGGCGAGCCGGATCCGGGTTGGACGTGACCGTGATGCCGTTGGCCATGGCGGGTGCAAGAAAAACAGGGAATATTGTCGGCTGTCACCCCTGGGAAGAGCCGGTGAGCACAAGGCAACCAGCTCGAAAAAGAAATCCGCACCCTGCGGCAGCAGTGGCGAACCGATCAACCCCCAGGCCATGACCGCCTCCGAGCTCTACCTCGCCTCCTTTGCCGTCAACGGCCGCACCCCCTCCCGCTTCTAGGGGGGCCAGGGGCCCCCTTCACATGGGGTTCTGGGCGATGGCCAAGGGGTTGGTGATGGAGGGGGCGATTCGACTACTGGTCTTTCACCGCCTGGCCTTGCAGGAAGTTGTGGATCATCAGCTCCATACCCCGCTGCGTCCTCCCATGGGGCCGCAGGCCCTGCTCGGCCCACACACGATCGAGTTCCTGGCGCAGATCCTCAGGGATCCAGCAGGAGAGCATCACCTTGCCCTCGCGGCTGGAGCGGCAGTGGCGCTCAGGCGTGGACATCGAGCGCTCTTTGTGTACATGTGCACAATCTGCCATGGCCAGGGTCGGCTGGACCAGCAACCGCTGCTCTGTAGGCATTCCTGGCCAAAGGGACCATCGATCGGCCAGAATGAGAACCGTTCTCAGGCAAGGGTGGGGTGATGGGTCAGCAGGCCATTCAGGTGCCCGTCACCGTGCTCACTGGTTTCCTCGGCGCCGGCAAGACCACCCTGCTCAATCACATCCTCAGCAACCAGCAGGGGCTGCGCAGCGCCGTGCTGGTGAATGAATTCGGCGAGGTGGGCATCGACAACGAGCTCGTGGTGGCCACCAGTGATCAGATGGTGGAGCTCAGCAACGGCTGCATCTGCTGCTCGATCAATGGCGAGCTGCAGGAAGCCGTGCAGCGAGTGCTGGAGCGACCCGAGCCACTGGATCTGATCGTGGTGGAAACCACCGGCCTTGCCGACCCCCTGCCGGTGGCGCTGACGTTCATGGCCGGGGACCTGCGCGATCGCCTGCGGCTCGATTCGATCATCACCCTGATCGATGCCGAACACTTCAGCGCCACGGCCCTCGAGAGCCCGATCGCTCGCGCCCAGGTGGTGTATGGCGACATCCTGCTGCTCAACAAAGCCGATCTTGTCGATGAGCAACGGCTGGACGAGGTGGAGGCCGAGCTGCGGGCGATCAAAACCGACGCACGCATTCTGCGGGCCTGCCGCGGTGATGTTCCCCTGGGCTTGCTGCTGAGCGTGGGACTGTTCGAGAGCGATCGTCTGGCCTCGCTCCAGGCCCTGGAAGAAGCCCATGAACATCACCACAACCACGGAGATCAGCACCGCTCTGAGCACGGCGAAAAGGATCACCACCATGGGCACCAGCACCAGCACGAGCACGAGCATCACCGCCACACCCCAGAGCTGGAAGGCTTCAGTTCCGTGAGCCTGGCGGTGGACGCGCCCTTTGATCTGCGCCGCTTTCAGCATTTCCTCGACAACCAGTTGCCTGAATCGGTGTTCCGCGCCAAAGGGGTGCTCTGGTTCCGCGAGAGCGAGCGCCGCCATCTGTTTCACCTCTGCGGCAAGCGCTTCACGATCGATGATTCCGACTGGCCTGAAGGCTCAGAGCGCCACACCAAGCTGGTGGCGATCGGCAAGGGTCTCGATCAGACAGCACTCAGGGCCCAGCTCGAGGCCTGCGTGGCGACGTCATGAGCCAGACCCTGCTGATCTCCGGCCCCCCCGGCTGTGGCAAGACCAGCTGGATCCTGAACCGGGTCCAGACCCATCGAGGCCCATGCGGCTATCTGCGGCTGCCCGGCTATCCCGACGAAGGGCTCGCCCAGGCCCCTGACGGCGGTATCGATCTGGCCTGGCTGCAGGACCAGTGCCCAAGGCTGCTGGATCTGGCCGATCTCGATCCGGCCCTGGCACCCAGGCCGGAGCACCTTCTGGCGCTGATTGAACTGCCCCAGTTCCATCCTCCGGCGGAATCGGGGCTGGCCGGCATGGACCGCCGCCTGATCCCCCAGCTCGAGGCCCTGCAACTCAGCCCCGACGACCACTTGCACTTTGGACGCGATGTCGCTTTGCCCAGCCAGGACACCCTGGATTTCAGCAGCCTGCAGGCCTGGGACCTGAACCTGGCGCGGAGTGTGTGGGATCCGGCCAGCCTGAGCAGCTTCTGGTTTGAACTGGTGAACGGCGCCTATGGCGATGTGTACCGCGCCAAGGCCCTGATCAACCTGCCCGATCGCCAGGCCTTCTTCTACAACTGGATGGTGAGCCAGGAGGGCTCCCAGTTCCTGCCGCTGCAGACGCTTGCACCGCCTGACAGTCGCCCGGAGCGCCTGTCAGGCCTGGTGGTGCAGGGCACGGATCTCGATCCCGCTGCCATTGAGTCCACGCTCGCCGACTGCCTGCTCAGTGATGAAGTGCTGGAGCTGCAGCAGGCCCCCCTGCGCCGAATCCAGCCCCAATCCTCCCGTTCCGCGTGATCGCCATGGCCCACGCCGTGATCTCCTGTCTACACGCCAACCTGGCCGCCCTGGAGGCGGTGCTCGCCGACATCGACCAGCGCGGCATAACCACCATCACCTGCCTCGGCGATCTCGTGGGTTACGGCCCCCAGCCCAACGAGGTGGTGGAGTTAGTGCGCCAGCGCGCCATTCCCACCTGCCAGGGCTGCTGGGACGAGGACATCATCGAGGGCCTCAATGCCTGCGACTGCAGCTACCCGTCCCAACTGGCGGAGCGGCGCGGCCACCTGGCCCACCAATGGACGAACGAGCGGCTGAGCGAGGAGAACAAGGCGTTTCTGGCCAGCTTGCCGATGTCGCTGCGGCGCGATCGGCTGCTGTTTGTGCATGGCAGTCCTAACAGTCAGCACGAATACCTGCTGCCCGACATGGATGCCTTCGCGGCGCTGGAGCGGGTCGAAACGGCCGGAGCCGACACCCTGTTCTGCGGCCACACCCATCGACCCTATGTGCGGGAGCTGCGGGATGGGTCGATCCGGGTGCGCCTGCAGAACGGTGCAGCCAGCGGCGGCCCATCCGT
>CAIZOZ010000417.1 GCA_903934745.1 uncultured cyanobacterium | reverse complement strand
GGACTGTCGGGGGTCTGCTGGGCCGCCAGCACCTCAACAAAGCCGCCGCTGAAGCCAGAAGTGAGATTATAGGTGAGGCTGATATGGCGGTTGAGGGATTGACTGTTGAATTGCGTGAGCGCGTAGATCTTGCTGATCCCGGCATTGATGCAGTTGCTGATCGGGATGTCGATCAGGCGATAGTTGCCGCCCAGGGGAACTGCAGGCTTGGCACGGGTGAGGGTCAGGGGCTGCAGGCGCGTGCCGGCGCCGCCGCCAAGGATGATGGCCAGAACACGCTTCACGCGCAGATTTCTCGCTTGAGGTGGAGATAAAGCTGGTTTGGATCCTTGTACTGCCGTGGCAGGCAGTGATACAGCATCTCGAGGCGATGCCAGCAAACGCTCCGCTGGATCTGCTTGATGGTTTTTTCTTCCCGGATCAGGATGCGTAGGGCCTTGCAGTACAGCGGATAACTGGCTTCCAGTTCGCCGATCGTGAGGGCGGTGGTGAAGGTTGCCTGGCTCATGGCAGCAACGTATCGGAAGCACTGCAGACTCATTCAGCCGACCCGTTCCGGGGATGCCCCCGTTTGGGGGCAATCCGATCCTCACGCGAGGGGGTTTGCCGTGAAGGCATAGCGGGTGTGCAGCCTCGTGCTCGCGCCGGGGCTCAGCTCGAGTTTGCGGTCGCCGCTCAGCAGGGCCTGCCGCGGTGCGCTCCAAGGTTCCATGCACACCATCGCCCGCGGTGGCTCCGTCCAGAGCACAACTAGATCGAGGGGGTGGGTCAGCTGCAGTTCGAGGGTGGTTCCGGCGGCCTCATCCACCAGCCGTACCGCCCCCGTGGGCCGCACCAGCAGGTCGATGCCACTGGCCAACTTCGCCAGCTGGTCTGCCGTGGACGCTTCCTCCATGGTGAGGTGGTTGAGGCACTGGACCGGCAACCCCTTAAACCGCACACTTTCCAGGCTGGAGAGGTTGAAGTAGGGGTGCAACCCGAAGCTGAACGGCATCGTGCCGTTGCCCCGGTTTTCCACGATGGTGGTGATCTCCAGCGCCCCGGGTTCCAGCCGAACTTCCATGGTGAGCAAGAACCAGAACGGGTAAGCCTTGAATGTTTCGTGGTTTTCGCACAGTTGCAGCTGTACGCCACGTCCATCCGCCAATGGCTCCATGCGCCACGGCAGCTGGCGAGCGAAACCGTGCTGACCGAGGGGGAAGGTCCCCTGGGGCAGGGGTAGTTGATTGTCCGGCAACCCGCCGGTGATCGGGAACAGCACCGGGAAACCGCCTCGCACGGACTGGTCGGGATCGAGGAACCGCTCCAGATCGAGGTACACCACCTCCCGATCGCCGCAGCGCCAGCCGCTGATCAGCCCGCCGCGCTCGGGCACCACACGCAGGAGGTCACCGCTGACAGGATCGCTGAACTCCCAGTGGGGATAAGGAGTTTCACGTTGAATCAGGGGCATGGGATGGCGGTCGGTGCAGGACGACCATGAATCTGCCGAAACGGGCTGGATTCGAGATGCCCCCAATCGGGTACAAAGGCACGCCAGCACGGGCTCGGAACATTGTTGCGCGCAGATCCACCCAAAGAAACCGAGGGCATTTCCACCTCCGCTTCAATTCAGCGCGGAATCAAGCTGAGATCATCGTGAATGGATATCGACTTACTGGTTCACCGAAGTCATCGATATAGTAATCAGGCTCGAACTGTAGCCGCGCCAGAAACGCAGTTCAAGGGTGATCACCCTGAGATCTTTCTGGTCGTTGGCATGGAACGAGTGTGGACTTTCCGCCCGGCACGGGCTAGGTGCAACAAGGTCCTCGTGACCCTGGGGTCAATTGCCTGACGACTGTCAGATCTGAACCATGCCGCAGCGCATTCCCTTGAGCACGGCCTGCAACCTGTTGTGAACGTTAAGGGTTTGCAGGAGCCGCTTGGTGTAGGTGTGGGCCGTCTCATCACTCACCACCAGCCGCTTGGCGATCTCCCGATCGCTGAGGCCACTGGCAAGCAAATCGAGAACTTCATACTCGCGGGGGGTGAGCCTGGGACAGCTCAGGTAGGGCAGGATTCCAGTCCGCAGGGAAGGGCTGCGGTAGGAGTGCCCGCCAAGCACGGCCATCACGGCGGCCTGCAGTGGCTGCTGATCGTCCACAAAGTCCGCTTCGGCGACAACGGCTTCCAGCCACGGTGCCTCGATGCATTCGGCAGGAATCACATCCCCCAGCGCCACGATCACGGCGTGGAGCTTCGGATGAAGCTGGCGGGCCTCACGTACCAGATCAAAACCGTTGCCAGTTTCCAGGTAATCGGTGCAGACCAGCAGCTCGTAAGGATCGTCGGCTTCCGCTGCCAGATAGTCCAGACACATCCCCTGGTCGGTGACGGCGCAGGTGATGCGGGAATACCCCCCGAAGCTTCGGCACAGGGCCCGCAGCAAAAAGCGGCCTTTGGCCACCACCGCGACGCGACCTGGTATCTCGATCGACTCCAGACCTTCCTCAGGGGTGCCATGACCTGTACTGGCCAGAAAGGGCGTGAGATCCATGCTCCTGGGGTTGCCCCTGGCTGGGACGCGAAGTGAGCCAGGAGCAACCCTAGGCGTGGAGAGGCCTGCTATCGAACCACTCAAGGTTCAGTCGTCGTAGACGCGGCAGTTGATGTCGGAGGGGTTGAGGTCACAGAAGACCTCGAAGGGAGACGGGGCCTCGGCCTCCTCGGGATGGCGCTGCTGGAACTCCTCCAGTTCCCTGATCTGCTGCTCGACCTTGCTGGCGATCGCTTGTTCACCTTTGGCCTGGGCCTCGGCAAGGGCAGATCGATAGGTCTGGAGCTGGTCTCCGATGGTGGCCATGGCGCACAGCCCCAGAAGGGGCCCGAAATAGCCCGGTGAATGTAACCCTGCCGGATCCCTGCCGGATCCCTGCACGGCAGATCCGACCCGTCGATCGCTGGGCAACGTCTGCCGTTATTCCGTTATTCAGGTACTACTACTCATCCTGCGGTTCAGCATCGTTTCGGTGGTGTCCATGGATTCGGCATGGTGGCAGGGTGGTGCCGCCCTGCAGGATGGATTCCATGGCCGATGCTCCCTATCTCGTAGCCCTGGCCCTGGTTGAGTTTGCAGGCAAACGCGCCCTGCCGCTCACCGGCAAATCCCAGGCGGCCGCCGCTGCCGATGCG
>CAIZOZ010000416.1 GCA_903934745.1 uncultured cyanobacterium | reverse complement strand
GGGTCCGCCGCCAACGGCAGCGACGCCACCCCCCGAACCTGGTCCACCAGAGCCGCGGCCGCCGCTGGCGCCAGCCCCCCGAACAGACGGGTGCCTTCAGGACCATCCCAGGCCAGCAGCGGCCCCTCACCGCAAAGCCGCAGACAGCCGACCGAACGCACCTCCAGGGGTTCCGGCGCGGCTGACGCCCCAGCGGACATGTCATCTGCGGCAGGGCCGCCTGCGGCTGCGGCCGCCCGCAAGGCGGCGAGCAACGGCCCCGCTCCTGCAAGGCGGCAACCACTGGCGCCACAGCAACGCAGCTGGGGCCGTTCGCGAGCGGGAAGGGCCACCATCAGCGGCTCTCCGCGGCGGTAGGCAGACCCAGGCTGGTGAGCCAGCGATCGAGCCCTTGCGGCGCGGCCGCCGGCTCTGCCGCCGCAGGGGTCGCCGGTGGAGCGCTGCACAACACGCCATCAAGCAGCAGCACAGGCGCCTGGCCGCAGGCCCCGATGCAGCTCAGCCGCTCCAGGGCCCAGCTGCCGTCCTCACGGGCCTGATCCAGCTCCAGGCCCAGCCGCCGCTGCAGACAGACGGCCAACGCCCCGCCGCCGCGCACAAAGCAGGCCGTGCCCAGACAGACAGCGCAGCGATGTTCGCTGGGCGGATGGAGCCGAAACAGGTGGTAGAAGCTGGCCACGCCGTAGACCCGGCTCAGGGGTAGCTGCAGCGCGCGGGCCACCTGGACCAGGGCTGACTTCGGCAGATAGCCGTGGATCTCCTGCACCTGGTGCAGCACTTCAATCAAGCCATCGCTCTGGCTGCCCAGGCGGCGGATCAACCGGACGATGCGCTCATCGCCGTCGCTGGGCCCCTGGCCCGGCAGGCCATCGGCCTGGGAACCGGCGCCCGATCCAGGCCCCGCGCTGGGGAGCACACCAGGCAAGTCGGGACCAGAACCCTGGGCAGCACTGGTTGGACATGGGGTGGCCGCCGACATGAGCCCTCGCGGTCCTCTCCCCTTGTTAGCCAGTCCGGGCGCGTTCGACCGCGGGGCCGTACCGACGGTCACCAATCAGAATCTTGGTGCCCGATCGCCCGTTGCTCTGGCAGCAGGCCTGGCGCAAAGTCAATGGGGGCAGGGGGACTTGAACCCCCACAACGTCGCCGTCTGCGCATTTTAAGTGCGCTGCGTCTACCACTTCCGCCATGCCCCCACCGGCCCATCCTAGATTTGCGCTCCGTTGGCTTTGGGCGCCGTGCCGCTGTTCGGGTTGTTGAGCTCCATCACCACGGCACTCCCGTTCAACCTGCCGTTCCAGCTCTCGGGCGAGACCCTGCTGGTGCTGGCGCTCTACGCCGTCCTGGCCGGTGCCTATCTGGTGGTGGTTCCGCTGGCCCTCTACTGGTGGCTGGTGAAGCGCTGGACGCTGATGGGCAAGATCGAGCGCACGGCGATCTACGGGCTGGTGTTTCTCTTTTTTCCAGGCCTGATCCTGTTCGCGCCCTTCCTCAATCTGCGCATGGCCGGCCAGGGGCCCTCGAGGGCATGACGCGCAAAGGAGCCCTTCTGCTGGGCCTGGCGATTTTCGCCCTGGGGGGCCTGGGTTACCTGGGTTTCCAGGCCAGCGGCCTGGAGGGGTTCAGCCCGGGCATCGCCGCCTCCGGGATTCTGATGCTGCTCGTGGTGGGCTGGACCAGCAGCTACCTGCTGCGGGTCGTCACCGGCAAAATGACCTACATGGAGCAGCGCCGCACCTACCGCAGCGCCTACGACGCCGTCACCGACGACGCCCTGCAGGCCAAGTTCGACGCGCTCAGTCCGGAGGAGCAGACCAAACTGCTGACCGAAGTGGGACAGATCCAGGCGGATGCCGAGATGTGAGCCCGTAGGCCCCTGCCCCGTAGGCTCGCAGTCAACGCCAGCCTGAACGCGCCGATGAGCGCCACCCTCAGCACCGCCGCCACCAACCCCACCGCGATTGAGCGACGCTTCGCCACGCTGAGACAGCAGGGTCGCTGCGCGCTGATGCCCTTTCTGATGGCGGGAGATGCAAACCTCGCCACCACCCGGGCCACCCTGCTGGCGCTGCAGCAAGCCGGCGCCGATCTGATCGAGCTGGGCATTCCCTACAGCGATCCGCTCGCCGATGGACCGGTGATCCAGGCTGCTGCCAGCCGAGCGCTCGCGGCCGGCACCACTCCCGGCGCCGTGCTGACGATGCTGGCCAGCCTGGCCGGCGAACTGCTGATCCCGGTGGTGCTGTTCACCTACAGCAATCCCCTGCTCAATCGCGGCATGGAGAATTTCTGCCGGGAGGCCGCCGCCGCCGGTGCCGCCGGTCTGGTGGTGCCGGATCTGCCGCTGGAAGAAGCCGAGAAGCTTTCGGCGATCGCCACCGCAGCCGGCCTCGATCTGATCCTGCTAGTGGCCCCCACCACGCCGGCCGAACGGATGGCCCGCATCCATGGCGCCAGCCGCGGCTTCACTTACCTGGTCAGCGTCACCGGTGTCACCGGGGTGCGCACCAACCTGGAATCGCGGGTGGAGCCCCTGGTGCAGCAACTCAAGCACCAAGGTTCCACGCCGATCGCCGTGGGCTTCGGCATCTCCGGACCAGCCCAGGCCCGTCAGGTGCGCGACTGGGGAGCCGATGGCGCCATTGTCGGCAGCGCCCTGGTGAAGGTGATGGCCCAAGCCCACGAGGCTGGAGAGTCGGTGGCCGCCGCCGCCGGCCGCTTCTGCGCCGAGCTGCGCAGCGCCCTCGACAGCTGACGGCTGCCAGCCCTCAAAGGCGCTCTCCCTGCCGGTTCGCACCCGGAGCCCATGACCACTGAATCGGTCCCCCTGGCGCCAGCAAGATCGTGTCGGTCCAGCCAGCGGCATCATCCATCCGCACCCCGTTGCCCCAACCCTTCGTGCCGATCGGGACAGCCGGGGGTTCGGCCCTGGCCCGGTAGACGGGGCCACAGGCCGTCAGCAAGGCAAGCAAGCCCAGGGGCAGCCAGCGCAGAAGCGAGCCCATGCGATCAACGCAACCAGCTCCATCATGAAGTCCGCGAGCCCCAGATCACCAGCCCCAGATCTGCCCCCTGTAGACGCGGGGTAGGGATGGGGATCACTATGACCGGCAGGATCAGCCTTCACCATGAGCGACACCCTTGAGCGCGATCAACTCGATCGCGCTGAACTCGACCAGCTGCTCGCCTTCCTGGCCCGCATCCAGCAGGAGCCGCCTCTGCGCGAGCAGCTCAACCTGGTGCAGACCGCCATGGAAGTCAGCGACATCGCCAAGGCCGGCGGCCAGAGTTTCCGGGCCGAAACCTTGATCAAGGTCTTTGAGCTCTGCAACGAACAGCCCTATGCCCGCGAAGGACTGATGGACGAGAAACTGATTCGCGTCTATCTGCGGCGCGAGTCGCTCACCTGATCGGCGGCAGGCGCTTCCCACCATGAAATTCGTCCTCTGGGGCACCTACTGCGATCACGCCCTCGAGAAGCGCACTCCCTTCCGGCAGGAGCACCTCGAAGGGCTGCAACGCCAGAAGGAGGCCGGCCTGCTGCTCACCCTGGGGCCCACCGCAGACAGCACCCATGTCTTCGGCCTCTATGAAGCCGACAGCCAGCAGCAGGTGGAAGCCTTGCTCCATCACGACATCTACTGGCGGCAGGGGATCTGGACAGAGCTTCGGGTGTATCCCTGGATTCAGGCCTTCTGAAGCGCCAGGGTCCCCCTGAACAGCGGCGACCCTGGCGAAAGAAGGGAAGACTGGAGCCGGTGTGCTGGGTTGCCAGCCCATCTGCACCTGGCCAGGCCACGGGCGTCGCTGTCCCGCTCCGGATCTGGAACTCCAGCTTCCGGGCCAGCGCCTTCAGGCCTGCGGCCAGCCGGCCTGGGCCTGAGACCAGACCCAGCTCCCCACCGCCTCGGCACCACCAGCGCCCAGAGCCTTGTCATAGCCAGACATCTGGCCAATACCTGCGGCGGCGATCCGGGCGATCGCCTCGGGGCTGGCCAGCTGCTGCTTCTCCAGCGCGGCCAGGCGCAGCGTTTTGCCACGGCGCTGAATGTTGCCACCACCGGCATGGCAACCCACACAGTGGGCTGAAAACAGCGCTTCTCCCCGCTCGGCCATCCCGGCCTGCAGCTCAACGCCCCAGACAGGCGCCGGCCAACCCACCCCTAGCCCCAGCAGCATCGACAGAGCCAGGCCGAGCAGCGGCTTCAGCAAACGTGGCACAGACCCAGGGCAAAGATGCGCCCCATCCTTGCCACACGGCCGCAGAATGGAGCTCTGCCGTTGCAGTTGGGGCCGGTGATCCGTCGACTGACGGCCGAGGATGGGCCCGAGCTGATCAGCGTTTACCGCGACGCCGTGCTCAGCCAGGCCCAGGGCCTGTATGGGCCGGCCCAGATCGAAGCCTGGGCCCACCACGCCGAACGCCATCCCGAGGTGCGCGATGGCCTGCACCGGGGCTACGGACTGGCCAGTTGTGACGCGACCGATCCAACCGTGATTGAGGCCTTCGCCCTGCTCGATCCGATCGATCGGCTGTCACTGCTCTATTGCCGCGGCCGCTCCTGCCGGCAGGGGCGAGGCCGCCAGTTGGTGCAAGCCCTGGAAAGCGAAGCCAGGCGCCAGCACTGCCGGCGCCTGCGCACCGAAGCCAGCCAACTCTCCCGACCCCTGCTGCAAACCCTGGGCTGGCAGATTGAAGCGGAGGAGGAGCTGCTGTTCGCCGGCCAACCCTTCCGACGCTGGCGGATGATCAAAGACCTGCCCTGACCGATCCCAGCGCCGCCATGGCCGAGGCCCAGCTGCAAGCCTTCCTTGAAAAGGTGCGCCAACTCAACGCCTTCGTCGCCCGCAGTGAGGCCGATCCGGAGCTGCGCGCGGCTCTACGGCGTTGCAGCCACCACCAGGAGGTGGTGGCGCTGGCCCGGCAGCAGGGCTTTGAAATCGGCCGGCGCTGGGGGGAAGCCGCCATCGCCCAGGCCGGCGACGCCAACCTGCTGGCGGGAAGCTGCCCGCCAGCAGGCCAGGAGCGGGTCGAGACCCTGATCGAAACCGCCGGCCTGCGGCTGGAGCGGATTCATTCCTGTCAGGCCTCCAGTCCGGAAGGCTTCTGGTATGACCAGCCCCAGCCGGAATGGGTGACGATCCTGCAGGGCAGCGCCAGCCTTCGCTGCGCCGATGAGCCAGAGCCCAGGGAACTCAACCGCGGCGACAGCCTGCTGCTCAGTGCCCATCGCCGTCATCGGGTCGAACGGACGGATCCGGAGCCTGGAACGATCTGGCTGGCTCTGCACTGGTCTCCATGTTGAGCCGAGCCGAATGGCGCACCAGCCAGTAGGCCAGGGCCAGGGCCAGCACAACAACACCGAGCCCCACCAGCAGCAGCGGTTTGTTTTCCGAACCAGGGGGCAACACGATCACCTTCCGCCCCACCGCCGTCATCGCCGTGAGCAGCACCAGATCGATCTGCACCACCCTGCGGCGCAGATAGGAGGTGATGTTCTGCAGCACCTCCAGGCCAATCAGCAGGGTGAGCAGATCGCCGAGCAGCCGGATCAGCGGCTCACCGATCCAGAGGGTGCGGCGCTGAAATAGATCCTGGATCAGGACGACAATCAGCTGCAGGGCCGCCAGCACCAACACCAGCAACAACCCGCCGGCGAGGATTTTGGCGAGCTGACGCTCCGCCCGATCCACCAGGGCCAGGTAGGTCTCGTCGCTCCGGAGCCGCTTCCGCCAGGTCATCAGTTCTTGAAGGGCTGATAACTGGGCTTGGCGGGGGTATCGGAGGGCGGGTTCTCAATCTTGGTGTCACAGGTGACCGAACCATCGGCAGCGGTGACGCAGTTGATCGGCTTGATCTGGGTGGCGGGGCCCACGTTGCTGCCCCGCTGGAGCATGAAGCTCTCCACCTGGGCCTGGGCGGGTTGGCCCAGGCAGGCCAGAGCGGAGCTCGCCGTGATCAGCAGCAGGGCAACGGGCCCGCTGCCCAGGGCATGGCGGCGCGAGCCAGGCTGTCGGGGGCAAGAAGCGCTTCGCATCGGGCGGCTGAACGGGTGACCCTCCCACTCTGGCGAAGGTTCGCTAAGCCTGCTGCTGGCGGATCTCCTCCAGCAACAGATCGAGCTGACCGAGGGAATCATCAAAGTCAGGGTGAGAATCGTCGGCCTCCAGCCCCTGGTCCTCCCCCTGCCACATCTGTTCGATGCCACAGAGCCGGTCGGCCAGCCCGCTGAGGCCCTCCTTGGCGTGGATGCGCTGGAGCTCCTCGATCAGCACCGGCATTCGAATCGAGGGGGCCCTCAAGGCACGACGCAGATCAGCCTGGGTGCGGCCGGTATGACGCAACCAGTCCTTGAGGAACGTCTGGAGATCGTCGAGCTGGTCGGCACTGAGGGTGGACATCACCGAAAAGAGAGACAGCGGACAGACATCACCGGTTCGCAGGGAACCAGAGATCCAGTCTGCGCTGTGCCCGCTCCCGGATCTCGGGCGTGAGATGGCGGCCGCAGAGGCCCAGCAGGGCCGTGATCGCCACCAGGTCATCGCTGAACCCTGCCGCCGGAATGAAATCAGGGATCAGATCCAGGGGCAACAGCAGATAGGTGAGCGCCGCCAACACGGTGAGACGCGCCTGGTGGGGAGTGCCGCCATCCATCAGCAACTCAAAGCATTCGATCGCCGGGCGGGCGATGGTGCGGCCGGCACGACGCAACAACCCGATCAGCAGGGTCTCGTCGACGACAGCGGTCTCGTCGACGACGGTGGCCTCAACCCCCACAGCGGCGCGCTGAGGTTGGCCAGCAGGGCCCGCAGCTTGGCCAGCGGACATCGGCGATCTCCTGTTTGGGTGGGGCCCCGCGTGGGGTGGACCGCACCAGTCTGCGCGGGACTACAGGACCTGAGAAGAGCCGGTTGACCCCACGAAAGGTGAGGGCAACCGGCTGCTGCCCGAGCGCTTCAGGCTTCGACCAGACCACTCTCAAGGCCCGCCTTGCGCAACTTGCGCAGGGCGCGCTGCACCACCTGCCGGCAATATTCGCGGCTGCATTCCAGCTGCCGAGCCACCTCGGCCAGGGTGCGCCATTCATGGCTGCCATCCAGGCCGAAACGCAACATCACCACGGTGCGCTCCTTGGGAGTGAGCTGGGAGCGCTCCAACAGGGTCCAGACCGAGGCGGAGCGCTCGGCCAGCTCGGCCCGCTCCATCGGCGGCATCTCCTCACTGGGCAGAAGATCCACCAGTTCGGAGGGATCCGACTTGGAGCGCACGGCCCCCTGCAGGCTGACGGTGACGCTGCGCAGCTCGCAACCGAGCAGTTCCTCCACCTCAGCCAGTGGTAGAGCCAGGGCCTTGGCCAGCTGGGCGGGACTGGCGGATTGGCCATGGGCCTGGAGATGGCGGGCCTTGGCGGCCCGCAAGCGAGTGAGCTTCTCGTTGACGTTGACCGGAATCCGAATCGTGCGGCTCTGGGTGGAAAGGGCACGATTCAAACCCTGACGAATCCACCAATAGGCATACGTGCTGAAACGATGGCCCCGGGTTGGGTCGAACTTTTCGACGGCGCGGGTGAGGCCGATGGTGCCTTCCTGAATCAGATCAAGCAGGTCCAGGCCCTTGCCCTGATAACGCTTGGCAAGATTCACAACCAGACGCAAATTGGCCGTGATCATCTGTTGTTTCGCCCGCTCGCCATGGCGCAGGGTGCGGCGCTCGAGGTCGTCATAGACACAGGCTTCACCAAGGCCACCGGCCAGGCTGCAGCGCTCCTGCAGAACCACCATCGCCTGCACTTTGCGGCCGAGGGTGAGTTCCTGTTCGGGTGTTAATAATTGATGCCGACCAATCTCACCGAGATAGGCACTCAGGGAACTTGCCATGGATCGGCCAAAGCGCTTTTGATTGAACCTAGGGTTGATTTTGCGCATCACTTGAACCCACGGAAAGGCTTCAGACTTCGCTTTCCTTCCTGATTTGACCCGAGCCAACACCGGGGCAGCTCCTGATTGGGTGAGTCACTGCCTTGTTGGTTCGCAAATCCCGATCGATCCGTCGCCGTCGCCACCGCGCGCACCCCTGCAATCGAGCCGGGTCGCTACCTTGACCAGCCCTGCTCCTAGCCCCATGGCCGGCTTTGCCGCCCTCAGCGCCGCCATCCCCACCGGAATCCTGCCCAGCGCCGGCGTCGCCTATGTGCATTACCTCAGCTTCATGGTGTGTTTCGGTGCCCTGGTGCTGGAGCGCCGCCTGATCCGGCCCAACCCGAACCGCCAGGACGCCACCTTGATGGTGATCACCGATGTGGTGTATGGCATCGCCGCTCTGGCGCTGCTGCTCAGCGGCATCGCCCGGGTGCTGCATTTCGGCCAGGGCACCAGCTTCTACACCGAAAATCCCCTGTTCTGGTGGAAGGTGGGCACCTACCTGGCCGTGGGCAGCCTCTCGCTGTACCCCACGATCACCTACATCCTCTGGGCCATCCCCCTGCGCAAAGGCGAGCTGCCCCAGGTGAGCGAGGCCCTGGCCAACCGGCTGCGCTGGATCCTCAACATCGAGCTGGTGGGCTTCGCGGCCATCCCCTTGCTTGCCACCTTGATGGCCCGCGGTGTGGGCCTGGCCAGCTGATGCTGCGGCCACGGCTGCTTCCCTGGACCCAGACGCTCCAGGCACCAGCCGGCCGGATCGGCCTGCTGGCTGCTCTGAGCCTGCTCGCCACCTCCCCGGCAGCGGCGCTCGCAGCTCCTGAGAGTGAAGCAGCGCCCCTCCAGATGAGCCCTGCGCCACCGGTACAGCAACCAGCCTGTGCCGTGGCCAGCAGCAGCCGGCCTCTGCCCCTGCCAGCCGGTGCGCTACTGCAGCCGGCCTCTGGCTCCAGCGCCACCGCCACTCACCCCAGCAACGACTATCGCCAGCGGTTGAGCCGCACCGCCCTGGGCTGGCCCCGACTCGATCGCTGGTGCGTCTGGCTGGAACCGGCCAGCGGCGCCGCTGCCGCCACGCTCTGGGAGCAGCGCTGGAGGCAGGCCAGCCTGCAGGCCCTGCAGCGCTGGCAAGCCGTGCTGCCGATCGAACTGGTGGCCGATCCGGCCGCGGCCCAGATCCACATCTACCGGCGCAGGCCCCCACGCCAGCCAGGCGCCGATGGTCGGCTGCGGGCCAGCCACGGCCGCGCCACTCTGCAGCTGCTGGAGGTGACCCGGGCTGGATCGGCGCGGCTGGAGCCGAGGGTGGAGGTGCTGCTCAGCCCAGGGCAGCGCCCCCAGGCCAGCGAAGCCACTGCCCTGCACGAACTCGGCCATGCCTTCGGGCTCTGGGGTCACAGCGAGCAGGCTGCAGACGCCATGGCCGCCGTGCCGGGAGCCGTACCCGTGCTGGAGCTGAGCCGTCGCGACCTTGCCACCGTGCGCTGGCTGTATGCCCAGCCGACCCGCTTCGGCCAGCCCCAGCCGGCGGACCAGCTGCAGGAGGCCGGGGCGATCCGGCCGTGATCCAGCCGGATTCAGGGGCGAGCCAAGCGGCTGTGGGGGGCCACCAGCAGAGCCAGCAGAAAACCGAGCAGTTGCACCACCACCACACTGGGGCCCGACGGCAGATCAAAAGCTCCGGAGGCCAGCAGCCCCACCACCGCACAGCCCGCCCCCAACAGGGCCGCCACCAGCACATAGGCATTGAAGCCACGGCAGACCAACCGGGAGGCGCAGGCGGGGATGACCACGAAGGCACTGATCAACAGCACCCCCACCGCCTTGATCGAAATCGCCACCACCACCGCCAGCACCACGATGAACACCAACCGGTGCCAGCCGGCCGCCACGCCACGGGAGATCGCCAGGGGTTCGTCGATCGTGAGCAGAATCTGGCTGCGGCGGCTGAGCAACAGATAGCCGCCGGCGCTGATCAACAGCAGCAGGATCACGCCGAGATCCAGCCAGGAGACCCCGAGAATGTCGCCGAACAGCAATTGCTGAAGGCCGCCCTTGTAGCTGCGCACCCGGCTGAGCAGCAGCACGGCCAGCGCCAGCGACGAGGAATAGACGATGTTGAGCAAGGCGTCGGTGGGCAACTGGCTGCGACCGGCCAGATGGTTGACCCCGAGGGCAAACAGCACCGCGAAGGGGATCAGCACCAGGGTGGGATTGAGCCCCAGCAGCACGCCGAGGCTGATGCCAAGCAGGGCGGAATGGCCGAGGGCATCACTGAAGAAGGAGAGCTGGCGCAACACGGCGAAACTGCCGAGCAGCCCCCCCAGCAGACCGGTGAGCAGGCCAGCCAGCAGGGCCCGCTGCATGAAGGGCAGTGCCAGCAACTGGGCCAGATGGGCCGGATCGAAGCCTGAATCCAGCATCAGCTCCTGCTGGCTCCCGCATGGTGATGGTGGTACGCCACCCAGCCGCGGCCGTAGAGCCGCTCCAGTTCGGCGGGGCTGAGGGCGTGATCGGGGCTGCCGGAACAGCGCAGGCTGCGATTGAGACAGAGCACACCACTGCAGGTGCGGCGCACCATCTCGAGGTCGTGGGAAACCTGCAGGATCGTCCAGCCCTCACTGCGGCGCAGGTTGAACAGCAGGCCATGGAACTGCTCAGCCGCCTGGGCATCGAGGCCTGCCTGGGCCTCATCGAGCACCAGCAGCCGGCGCGGCCGCACCACGCAGAAGGCCAGCAGGATGCGCTTGAGCTGGCCGGTGGAAAGATCGCTGACCAGCCGCTTGGCCAGATCTTCGCCGCCCACCTTGGCCAGGGCCAGCGCCACGGCAGCGCGGCGAGCCCGCCCGCCGCGCCAGGGCAGCGCCAGAGCAGCCCGATCCCAGCCCAGGCCGACGAACTCGGCCACACTGAGCGGGAACCGACCGTGCAAGGCGATGCTCTGGGGCAGATAGGCCACCTGGTCACGCACGGCCGGCGGCAGCTGCCCGCGGGGGCCAAGGGCGTGACCCAGCACCCTCACATCACCGGTGCGACGGGGCAACACCCCGAGGATGGCCTGCACCAAGGTGCTCTTGCCGGCTCCGTTGGGACCGACCAGGGCCGTATCCGATTCGGCCTCCAGCGTGAAACTGACGTCGTCCACCACCGTGCTGCCCTCACGGCAGATGGTGAGGTGGCTGACTTCGAGAATCATTTCCGCCATGGTTTCACCCTACCGAGCGATGGCCCGCTGTCAGCCCCGCTCAGCGCCCCAAGGCCTGGAGCAGCTGCTGACCATGGCGGCGCATGGTGCTCAGGTAATAGGCCGCGGCCAGGCTGGGATCGGCGGGGGCGGTTTCGAGCGGATCGAAGCTCACCAGGGGCAGGCCCAGGTCTGTGGCCAGGGCGACGAACGCCTTGCTGCTGGCCTGGGGTTCACTCACCAGGGCCCGGGCTCCGCTCTGGCTGGCCCGCCGGCTGAAGCGCTCCAGATCGGCCGCCGAGGGCGCTTGATCGGGATCATCGACCAGGGCCTCGTTCAGCAGCTGATAGCGCTGGGCGAAGTAGGGCCCGATGGCGTGGAACGCCAACAGGGGCCGACCGGCATGGGGTGCGAACTGACCGGCCAGATCGCGATCGAGCTGATCGAGCTGGGTGAGGAAGGCGGCGGCATTGGCCTGGTAACGCGAGCGGCAGGCCGGATCAGCCGCGATCAGCCCCTCACGGATTGTCACCACCTGCTGGGCCGCCCGGCGGGGATCGAGCCAGATTTGCGGATTGACGGGGCCGTGCTGGCTGGCGTGATCGTGGTCATGGTCGTGGTCAGGGGCGGGGGCGGGGAGCCGCCAACCGGCCGGGGACAGCCAGCGCCAGCGCCGGCACCACAGCCACAGCCACAGCCACAGCCACGCACAGGAGCTGGAGCTGGAGCTGGCTCGAGCCGACCATCGCCGCTACACAATTGGGAATGATTCTCATTCTATGCCGAAACGTCGCTGGTCGCCGCTGCTGGCCACCGTCGCTGTCCGCCGCCGCCGCCGCCGCC
>CAIZOZ010000415.1 GCA_903934745.1 uncultured cyanobacterium | reverse complement strand
AGCTGCAGAGCCATGGCCCCCTGCTGCTCAGCTTCCTGATGCTGGGGCTGTTGCTACTAGCCCTGCATCTCACCCACTTCAACCTCCAGGGCCTGGAGCTGGCCGCCGCCGATCCCCAGCCGGGCCATGCCCACACCGGCCTGGCCTATCCGCTGCGGCTCCACTGCCCGGGTCGCTGTGAGGGCTTGCGGCTGCGCTTCGGCCAGGAGCCGCTGGGGCCGGTGCTGACCCTGGCCGCCGGCGAACATCGACTGAGCGTGCCCTGGACCCCCTGCCGCAGGGGGCTGCAACGGCCCGGCCTCCTGCGCCTGCAGACCACCGCCCCCCTGGGCTTGTTCCTCTGCTGGTCGCGCTGGGAACCGACCGTGCCCCAACTGGTCTATCCGGCGCGGCGGCCGGGACCGGTACTGACCCTGCCCCAGGCCAGCGCGGACGAGCCCAGCGCAACGGCCCCGGTGGATCGCCAGGAAGGCAGCGAGGAATGGCGCGACCTGTCACCCCATCGCCCCGAGGATGGATCCTCCCGGGTGGCCTGGAAGCTGGTGGCCCAGGGACGGGGCCGCTACGCCAAGCGCTTCAACGACCCGAGCCAGCACACCCCATGGCTGGCTGCCGATCCGGCGGTGCCGTTCGAGCGAGCCCTGGAGCACCTCAGTGAGCAGATCTGCCGGCTGCACGGCCGTGGCGACAGCTACGGCCTGGTGCTGGGCAGCGAACGGATCCCAGCGGGCCGCGGCCTGGCCCAGCGGCAGCGCTGCCTGGCGGCCCTGGCCCGCTGCCCCACCGATCCAAGCGGCCGCTGAGCCACCGCCTCCGACCCCGATTCCCCTGCGACGCTGGCTTCCCATCCGTCAGCTCACGGTTCCAGCCCGCTGTTTCAGCCCGCTGCCCTCGCCTGATCGCCATGGCCCCTGCCCGCCGCCGATCCCGCCCGCCCCGCCTCGGTGGCGCCACGGCCCCACTGCAAGGGCTGGCGATGGCCCTGCTCGCCATCGGACTGACGGGACTGCAGCCCAACCTGCTGCTGGGGGCGATGGCCATTGGCCTGGGGGCCCTCACCGCCCTGAAGCTGTGGGAGGCCCGCAGCCTGGCCGAACACCGGCTGGTCAGCCTGCTGCAGCTGGTCTGCGCCGGCCTGCTGGCCTCGATGCGCCCGGAACTGGGCCCGAGCCTGCTGCAGGCTGCAGCGATCCTGCTGGCGCTCGCCGGCCTGCTGGCCCTGGAGTTGGGCGAGGGACTGGGCTGGCCGGTGTTGCTGCGGCGCAGTGCCCAGGTGCTGGCGGCGGCCCTGCCCCTGGCCCTGGTGCTGTTCCTGCTGGTGCCGCGACTCAGCCCCTTCAGTGCCATGCCCAGCCAGCGGGGCTCGACGGCCATGGTGGGCCTGAGCGACAGCCTCGAACCGGGCAGCATCGCCGCACTGGTGGGCAATGCCAGCCCGGCGGCGCGGGTTGCTTTTCCAGGCGGCAAGCCGCCAGCCAGCGACCAGCGCTACTGGCGCGTGCTGGTGCACGACCGCTTCGATGGCCAGCGCTGGACCGGCTCGACGCCACCAGCAGCGGAGCCCAACGACCCGCGCCAGCCCAGCGACAGCACGCCAGCCGCAGCGGGCGCCACCCAGCTGTGGCTGACTGAACCCAGCGGCCTGGTGGCCGTGCCCTGGAGCGGTCGTGGCCGGCCCCTGAGCCCGGAGCTGCTGGCCGATGCCGGTGGCGAACTGCTGCACCGGGGCCCGAGCGATCAGCGCCGGGTGTACGCGATCGCCGATGACGACAGCGTCAACCCCTGGCAACAGCAGCCGCCCAGCCCGGCTGATCTCGGCCTGCCGCGGGGCCAGAACCCGCGGCTTGAAGCCCTGGCAGCCCGCTGGGCCGCCCTGGCGGCACCGGCCCAGCGCCTGGAGGCCGCCCAGCGCTGGTTCGACAGCCAAAACTTCAGCTACAGCACCAAGCCCGGCACCCTGCCGCGACAAGCCCCGCTCGATGCCTTTCTGTTTGAGCGCCGCCAGGGCTTCTGCGGTCACTACGCCAGCAGCTTCACGGCGCTGATGCGGGCGGCCGGGGTGCCGGCCCGGGTGGTGAGCGGCTACCGAGGGGGCCGCTGGGTGCAGACGATCGGCGGCAACGGCTACCTGGATCTGCGCCAGGCCGATGCCCACGCCTGGAGCGAGGTGTGGCTGCCCGGCGAGGGCTGGCGGCAGGTGGATCCGAGCCGCTGGATCGCCAGCGGCGGCCCGGGCCTGGACGCTGACCAGCCCCGCTCGGGGGCGATGGGGTGGCTGCAACAGGAGTGGCTGCAACAGCAGTGGTGGGGCCTGGACATCGGCTGGACGCGCCTGTGGCTGGGCTACGACCGCCAGAGCCAGCAGGCGCTGCTGCGACGGCTGCTGGGCGACCATCTGCAGTGGCTGGGGGCCTTGGTGCTGCTGGCCCTGGGCCTCTGCCTGGCAGCGGGTCTGGCGGCGCTGAGCTGGCTGCAGCGCCGCAGTGAGGGGGATGCTCCCCGGCGGGCCCTGGACGCCACCCTGCGCCAACTGGCCAGGGCAGGCATGGGTCCGGAGCCCGGCGAAACCCTGCCCGCCTTTGCGGGTCGGGTGGAGCGACGCTGGCCGCAACTGGCCCCGGAGCTGGAACGCTTCGTGGCCCTGTATCAGCAGCTTCGTTATGGAGCGCCACCAGGCCCTGGCCAGGCCAGCGGGCAGCTGCGGCGCGGCCGGCGCCAGCTCCAGCGCCGGTTGCAACGGCT
>CAIZOZ010000414.1 GCA_903934745.1 uncultured cyanobacterium | reverse complement strand
TGTCGCCGGGCCCAGAGTCGTTGTCGCGCTTCCCTGGCGGCGCTGGCTGGCTCCACGATCGGGTGGGGATAGGTGAGGCCAAGCACGCAGCCGACGCGCTCCTGGGTGACCAGCGCCATCGTCCATGGCTGATGCAGGTGCACCAACGGCACGCCCTGCAGTTCCGGCAGCCACTGGCGCAGGAAATCGCCGTTGGGGTCGTGGTCCTGTCCCTGCTTGATCGGGTTGTAGATCCGAATGGTGTTGATGCCTGTGGTGCCCGACTGCATCTGGCACTGGCTCCAGTGGATGCCCGGCTCATAGTCGAGAAACAGGCGTGCCAACCGCAGCCCGCTCAGGCGCCAAGGCAAGGCCAGATGGTGGCTGGCCACCGACATCAGCATCGCCCGCATGCGGAAGTTGATCCAGCCCGTGGCCATCAGGGCCCGCATGCAGGCATCCACGAACGGCAGTCCGGTGCGCCCTTCCGACCAGGCCGCCAGATGCTCCGGGTTGTTCTGCTGCAGGCCCTGGGTGAGTGGATGCAGCTCCCTGAACTCGAGATCCGGCTGGCTTTCGAGTTTCTGGATGAAGTGGCAGTGCCAGTGCAGCCGCTCTTCGAAGCCCCGCAGAGCCCGCAGCCATTCGCCCCGTTCTGAGCTGGGCAGGGCCTTCAGCGCCTCGCGGCGGCGGCGACTGGTCTGCACCAGTTCACGCAGCGACAGGGTGCCCCAGGCGAGGTGGGCGGAAAGGCGAGAGCAACTGGTGTAGGCGGTGGCGGGGCTGGAGAGTTCCCGGTGGTAGCGGGCCCCGCGCTCGCGGAAGAAGCTCTCCAACAGCGCCAATCCCGCCGCCCGCCCGCCCCGCTGGCGCCCCGGGCACGGATCTTCGATCAGAGCGAGGTCAGTGGCTGTGGGAATGGTGCCGGGATCGATGGCGGCCAGTGCTGGCAGGGCCAGTGCTGGCAGGGCCAGAGGGGCTGGGCTGAGCGGCTCGGCCATGCGCGCCTGCCAGCGTCGCGCCCAGCCGTCCCGGCTGGGTAAGCGGCGAATCACGCCGAACTGGGGGAGTTCGATCCAGCGAATGCCGTGGCTGCGGGCCCAGTGGGCCACGCGCCGATCGCGGGCGTAGGTCCAGGCGTTGCCGGTTTCCTCGTGGCTCCAGAGCGCGGCGATGCCGAACTGGCAGCGGGCGCGCTCCAGCACCTCCTCCACCGGGCCGATCCGCACCACCAGGGGCTGGCCGAGTTGGGCCAGGGCCGTACGGAGCTCCTCCAGGCTTTCGGCGCAGAAGGCCCACTGGCGCGCCGAAACATCAGCTTGTTGCCATTGCAGCGGCTCGATCACCACCAAGGGCAGCACCGGCCCCCGTTGGCTGGCCTGCAGCAGCGGCTGGTGATCGATCACCCGCAGGTCCCGCTTGAACCAGACGATCTGTAGCGGAGCCATGAACAACACAGTAACCAAAAGGCAGCAGTAGCAGGGCCGTGAGCCACCGCTGATGGCTCCGCTGCCTGAGCTCAAGCAGCACGATGCAACACCAGATGATCGGGGCCGGATTCACAACAGTTTCCGCATCAGGCCAACAAGCCTGGCGATGCACCGATCGATCCGGCGTTGTTGTGCATCGAAGGGATGGATTGGCGTGCACAGGCCGGTGTCCTGATCGGCTCATGACGTTGTGGCGGCG
>CAIZOZ010000413.1 GCA_903934745.1 uncultured cyanobacterium | reverse complement strand
GGCCGCCGCTGCCGCTGAACTGGCGCTCAGTGGCCTGGGGGCCGGCGCTTCACGACTGGTGTGCGGCACCCGGCCGGTGCATCTGCAGCTGGAGGCGGCCCTGGCCGCCTGGCTGGGGCGCGAGCGGGCCTTGCTGTTCCCCAGCGGTTTCCAGGCCAATCTCGCCGCGGTGTCGGCCTTGGCCGATCGCCACAGCCTGGTGCTGGCCGATCGCTTCATCCACCACTCCTTGCTGGCCGGCGCGCGCTGCAGTGGTGCCCGCCTGCAGCGGTTCGCCCACAACGATCCGGCCGATCTGGAGCGGCGTCTGCTGGCGGCCCGGCGGCAGCGCCCCGCCGGGCGAGTCTTGGTGCTTTGCGAAAGCCTGTACAGCATGGAAGGCACCAGTCCGCCGCTGGCGGCTGTGGCGGCCCTCTGCGCTCGCCATGGGGCGCCCCTGCTGGTGGATGAGGCCCATGCCCTTGGGGTGATCGGTGTCGGTGGCCGCGGCCTGGCCCATGGACTGGCCGATGTGGCGATCGTGAGTGGCACCTTCGGTAAGGCCTTCGGCAGCGGTGGTGCCTTCCTGGCCTGCGACTCGCTGGTGGGGGAGTGGCTGCTGCAGAGCAGCGGCGCCTTCCGCTACACCACCGCCCTCGCTCCGCCCCTGGCGGCCGGCGCCCTGGCGGCTCTCGGCCAGATTCAGGCTGATCCCCAGGCCGCGACGGCCCTGCTGGAGCGCGCTGAGCGCTGGCGCCAGGCTCTGGCGGCGGCGGGCTGGCCCCGGCCCCCCGGCAGCGGGCCGATCCTGTCTGTGCTGATCGGCGCGGACGACCAGGCGCTGCAGCAGCAGCAGCAGCTTGAAGCGGCGGGTCTGCTCAGCGTTGCGATCCGGCCGCCCACGGTGCCCCCGGGCACGGCTCGGCTGCGGCTGGTGTTGCGCCAGGATCTGCCCTCCGGCACCCTCACCCGCCTGCTGGCCGCCCTGGGTCCGGCCCCGGCTCCCGGCCCTTAACCGCCCACACCTGCCTCTGGATCGCCATGTCAGCAGCTGAAGCCGCGGCTCTCCAGGTGATTGCCATGCATGGTTGGTGCGGCGAAGCCTGCCACTGGCAGCCATGGCAGCGCCAATTCGCAGCCCAGCACTGGCACTGGCAGAGCGGCGAACGCGGCTACGGCAGCGCCGCAGCGCAGCTGCCGGCCTGGCACGAACGGGGCGGACGGCGGGTGGTGATCGGCCATTCGCTGGGCCCTCACCTGCTGCCACAGCAGCTATGGGCCCAGGCCGAGGCGGTGGTGCTGCTCGCCAGCTTCGGCCGCTTCGTGCCACCTGGTCCCCCGGGCGAGCGGCTGTCCCAGGCCCTCACCACCATGGCCAGCAAGCTGGATGACAGCGAAGCCGCCCGGGCGATGCTGCACCGCTTCCTGCGCCAAGCCGCGGCCCCCGATCCGATCGAACTGTCGCCGCTTGGACCGGCGGAGGGGCCGCTGGGCCCGGAGCAACGCCAGCGGCTGCGTGACGATCTGCAGCTGCTGCACCACACCGCGGGCCTGCCGGCGGGTTTTCCCCGGGCCGCCCCAGTGCTGGTGGTGGAAGCCGCCGAGGATCGCATCGTGGCGCCTGAGGCTTGCCAGCTGCTGCGCCAGCAGCTGGCCGGCGCCGAGTGGGTGACCATCCCCGGTGCTGGCCACAGCCTGCTGAGGGCGCCGGTGCTGCCCTTGGTGCTGGAGTGGCTGCAGCGCACGCTGGCGCCATGACCTCTGCGCCTTTCCCTGATGAAGCGTGCTCCACGTTCAGCCAGCGGGTGCTGAGCGGCTTCGGCCGCCAGGCGGCCAGCTACGAGCCCCAGGCCCGTCTGCAGCAGAGCATCGCCTGGCGGCTGGGCAGGCTCTGCCGCGATCTGCCCCTGCCTGCCGGCCCCAGCGCCGATCTGGGCGCCGGCAGTGGCCTGCTCAGCCGCGCCCTGCAGGCCCACCGCCCCGAACTGGCGCAGCCGCCCCCCCTCCAGCTCGACCTCTGCCCCGAACTGCTGGCCCGCAATCCTTTCGCCGGCCCCACCGCTTCCCCCTGGGATCTCAATCAGGGCCTGCCGCCAGCGCTGAGCGGGGCCGCCCTGCTGCTCTCGAGCTTCGCCCTGCAGTGGCTGGACGATCCCGCCGGCCAGCTGGCCCACTGGAGCGGCCGGCTGGCACCCGGTGGCTGGTTGGTTCTGGCCTTGCCGGTGGCCGGCAGCTTCGAGGCCTGGCAGGCGGCCGCCTGCGCCGCCGCCGTGCCCTGCACCGCCCTGCCCCTGCCTCGTGCCGAGGCCTTGCTCGAGGCCGCCACCAGCGCCGGCCTGGAGCTGCGCCACAGCCAGCTGCTGCGCTTCAGCCGCCCCCAGCAGGGTGGATTGGCCACCCTGCGCCACTTGCGTCTGCTCGGGGCCAGCGCCAGCCGCCAGCCCCCATTGGCGGCTGGCCAGCTGCGCCGGCTGCTGGCCCATTGGCCCAGCGCACCGCTGCGCTGGGATGTGCTGCTGCTGGTGGGGCGCCGGCCCGCGGCGATGGCTGCCCCTGGGGTCCAGCCTGCCAGCCTGAATAGCTTGCAACGATGAGCCACCAGCGACCGATGCGCCTGATCGTCTGCGGCACCGACACCGACGTTGGCAAGACGGTGGTGAGCGCGCTGGTGGTGCAGGGCCTCGGGGCCTGCTACTGGAAGCCGGTGCAGAGCGGCCTCGAGGACGGTGGTGACAGCGGCCAGCTGCAGCAGCTGCTGCAGCTGCCGGCCGAGCGGCTGTTGCCGGAGGCTTACCGCTTCGAGGCGCCCGTCTCGCCCCACTGGGCCGCCGAACGGCAGGGGCTGACGATCGATCCCAGCCGTCTGGCCCTGCCGGTGGGGAGTGAAGCGCTGGTGGTGGAAACCGCCGGCGGCCTGCTGGTGCCGCTGCGCCGCGACTGGTTGCAGATCGAGCAGATCGCCGTCTGGGGCCTGCCGGTGCTGCTGGTGGCCCGCAGTGGCCTGGGCACCCTCAACCACACTCTGCTGTCGCTCGAGGCCCTGCGGCGGCGCTCAATCCCGGTGCTGGGCCTGGTGCTCAACGGCCCACCCCACCTCGACAATCCCCGCACCCTGGAAAGCCTGGGGGGCGTACCGGTGCTGGCCGAACTCCCCCCCCTGGCGCCGCTCACCGCCCAGGCCCTGGAGTGCCAATGGCGCTCCAGCCGCCTCCCCCATACGCTGGGCCAATGAACAAACGTCAGCTTCTGATCAGCGGCGCCGTGGCGTTGGCCTGCGGAGCGATCCTGGTGATCTTCACCGATATCGAAACAGGCTTCGTCCGCTGGGTGAACTGCGGCCCCTTGGGGGGACCGCAGGAGCAACGCTCGGAGATCTGTCGCTGAGCTCAGTCTGGGCGCTGCCCCCTGCCTCTCATGGCGCGCCGCCGCTGCGGGGAGTTTTCAGGTGTCCCAGGCTCAGCAACTCAGGGGATGGCCGGCCCAATCCCCGGGCGTAACAGGCGACTGGAGCTGAATGGCGAGCGGTTCCTGGAGGCGTTCCAGTCCTTCAGCCTCGCGCCAAGGGGCTCCTGGCGAGCTCGGGGGGGGAAGGTGCCCGTCATCATTTCCAGGGTGTCCCCTCCCTGCCTGATCCCCCAGGATGACCGTTCCCGCTGCCTGGCATCCCCACCTCTGGCATCCCACCACCCAGGTGGCCCGCTCCGAACCGCCGCTGCGGGCCGTGCGCGGTGAAGGGGCCCTGCTCGAGCTCGACGACGGCCGCCAGCTGATCGATGCGATCAGCAGCTGGTGGGTCACCCTGCACGGCCATGCCGAGCCCTCGATCGCCGCCGCCGTGGCCCTGCAGGCCCGCACCCTCGAGCAGGTGATCTTCGCCAACTTCCGCCATCCCACAGCCGAAGCTCTGGCGGAGCGCCTCAGCGCCCTGAGTGGCCTGGAGCGGCTGTTCTTCTCCGATAACGGCTCCACCGCCGTGGAAGTGGCCCTCAAGATCGCCTGGCAGTGGTGGGACAACCAGGGGATCGCCCGGCCCCAGCTGATCGCCTTCGATGGGGCTTATCACGGCGACACCTTCGGTGCGATGGCGCTGGGGGCACGCTCGCTGTTCTCGGCTCCGTTCGCGCCGCTGCTGTTCGACGTGGCCCGGGCGCCCTGGCCCGCCACCTGGTGGGGCGACGCGACTGTGGAGGCCCGCGAGGCGGCCGCCCTGGCCCAGCTGGAGCTGCTGCTGTGCCAACCGACGGCGGCGGTGATCCTGGAGCCCCTGGTGCAGGGGGCCAGCGGCATGGCGATGGTGCGGCCGGCTTTTCTGCGCCAGGTGGAGCAACGGGTGCGAGCCGCCGGTGCTCTGCTGATCGCCGATGAGGTACTGACGGGCTTCGGCCGCTGCGGCGAGCTGTTCGCCTGCCGCCAGGCCGGCATCCGCCCCGATCTGATGGCCCTTTCCAAGGGGCTCACCGGGGGCTTCCTGCCGATGGGGGTGACGCTGGCCAGCGAGACCCTGTATGCCGGCTTCACCGATGAGGAGCCCAGCCACACGCTGTTCCATGGGCACAGCTTCACGGCCAATCCCCTCGGCTGCGCCGCTGCCCTGGCCAGCCTTGATCTGCTCGAGGCCCGGCCCGAGCGGCACCGTGGCCTCGAGGCCCGGCACCGGCCCCATCTCGAAGCCCTCGCCAGCCATCGCAAGGTGCGCCATCCCCGCCTGCTGGGCAGCATCGCCGCCTTCGATCTGGCGGTCGAGAACCCTGGCTATCTCCATCCGGCCGGCCGGCGCCTGCAGCAGCTGGCCCTGGAGCAGGGCGTGTTTCTGCGGCCCCTGGGCCACGTGGTCTACCTGCTGCCCCCCCTCTGCATCGACGACGATCAGCTGGCCCAGTGCTACGGCGCGATCACCAGCGCCATCGAGCAGCTCTGAAGCGCTGGGCTTCGCCTGATGGCGTCGACAGGTCTCAGGGGCCGACCAGGATCGCCGCCTCCACATCGGCGCGAGTCAGGCCGTAGGAGAAGTGGCGCACCCGCTCCTTGCCATCGTGATGCCAGCTCACCTGAAGCTCCTCGATGCCCAGCTCGATGCGGGCGCTCCACTGGGGCCGATGCAGATCCCAGACCGCCGAACGGGAGGCCTGCTGGCGGGCGCCGAGCTGGCGCAGCCACGCCTCCAGGGCCGGCAGGGGATGGTGATAGAGGGGGGTGCGATCGGGCGGCAAGGTCGGCATCGGATCGCCGAAGGGTTCAGGGAGCTTGGCTCAGCACCGAGAGCGGTTGGTCCCTGGCTGCGGTCGCCTGGCCCTGAGCCAGGGCTGGGGCGGCTGGCGCCTCGACCCACCAGCTGGGCTTGGTCATCAACTCGGCGCCGCGGGCCCAGGCCAGACCAACCCCCAGCACCAGACTGAGCACCAGGGCCAGGGCCAGCAGCACCAGGGCGAACCACTCCCCACCCGAAAGGCTGCGGCGCACCGGGGCCGGCCTGGGTTGGTCGGTATCGCCGGCCGGACTGGCGGGGGGGCGGAACACCGCCGCCGGCCGCACGGGCTGGCGCAGCCGCTCGTCATAGGAGCGGCGGGCGGCGGGATCAGCGAGCACCCCGTAGGACTGGCGCAGCTGACGAAAGGCCAGCTCCGCCTCGGCCGCCGGCAGCGCGGTGGTGTCGGGGTGATAGCGCTTGCTGAGGGCCCGGAAGGCCTGGCGCAGCTGCTGGGTACTGGCGTCGGGAGCCACCCCCAGCTGCTCGTAATGGGTGGGCATGGCGGTGAGATTAGGCAGGGCCGTTGGATGGGGCCGGTGGGCTGGGCGGCAACTGGAAGGATGGCCGCAACCGGATGACCGCCAGCTTCAACCCGGCTCTCGTCCCGGCAAACAGCTGGCGTTGCGAACGCCTGGCCGCCGGCTGGGCATGATCCTGGGTAGATCCAACTCCACAGCAAGCGCGGATGGCTGCCAGCCCTGCCACCTCTGAGCCTCCGTCTGGCCTCTGGCAGACCCTGGGCTGGCAACCGCAGCCCGAGCAGCTGGAGCAACTCGTCGCCCTGCAGGCTGCCCTGCGCCAAGGGAACGAGCGGGTCAACCTCACCCGCCTGGTGGAGGGGGATGACTACTGGATCGCCCAGGTGTTCGACAGCCTCTGGCCCCTGCTGCCCTTGCTGCAGGCGGAACGGGCCGGCGCCCAGCAGCCGCTGCAGATCATCGATGTCGGCACCGGCGGCGGCTTCCCGGGCCTGGCCATCGCCATCGCCCTGCCGGCGGCCCAGCTCACCCTGGTGGATTCGGTCAGCCGCAAGATGGACGCCGTGGCGGCGATGGTGGCGGAGCTGGGCCTTGAGGACAGGGTGAGCCTGCGCTGTGATCGGATCGAACGCTGCGGTCAGGCGAGCAGCTGTCGCGGCCGCTTCGACTGGGCGCTGGCCCGGGCTGTGGCCAGCGCCCCGGTGGTGGCCGAATACCTGGTGCCCCTGCTGCGGCCCGAGGGGCGGGCCCTGCTCTACCGCGGCCAGTGGAGCACCGCCGATCAGGCCGATCTGGAGCGGGCCCTGGGGCCCCTGCGGGCCGCGATCGAGCGGACGATGCCCCTGGAGCTGCCCCACGAGCGCGGTATCCGCCACGCCCTGGTGCTGCGACCCCTGGGCCCCTGCCCGCCGCTCTACCCGCGGGCCGTGGGCATGCCGGCTAAATACCCCCTCGGCGGCTCCAGCGGCTGATCCGGCACCCAGCCGCTGTCACCAGGGTGCTGGCACCAGGGTGCTGGGCCGCGGCCGTCATGAGACTTGCAGGACTGCGGCGCAGGCTTGGGATCGCCCCTCAGGGCTTGCCCGTACCGGCCATGAGGCGCTGTTGCTGCTCGCCTCCGAGGCGCTCGCGCAGTCTGCGCAGGATCGCGGGGATCTCCTCGGCCCAGGGGCTCTCCCCCAAGACGGCCCGCAGCTCCTGCTCACTCACCTCGCCATCGAGTCCGTTGGCGTTGTGGCCGGGAAACCAGTGCCCCCCCTCCCCCAACAGGCCGTAGCGGGCCCGGCAATAGTCCTCCAGGCCCCAGGCCTCCAGCAGGTTGTGCAGCCAGAGCAACAGCGGCAGGTTGAGGCCGCCGGGGGTGGCCTCCCAGGCCGGCAGCCCCTGCTCCCAGCTGGCCAGCCAGCGAGGATCCAGGGCCTGGCGGCGGGCCGCCTCCAGCCGCTCCAGGATCGGCGGCAGCAGCTGGCTGGCCTGGGGCAGCAGGGCCACAGCCTCAAGGTGACGATCAAAGTCGCTGAGCCGCGCCGCGCCGACGCTGATCGTGTGAATGCCCGGGGCCGAGAGGCAGAAGAGATCGTTGAAGACGATCGGATGCAGCGGCTCGCAGAGCGCGCTGAAGCGGGGCGCCGGGGTATGCAGATGGCCGCCCTTGTCGGTGGGGCTGATCACGAACACCCCCATGTCGTGGGCCATGGCCGCCTCCACGGCGGGACGGTTGTCCTGGCGGATGAAATACCAGTGGAGATTGATGTAGTCGAAGCCGTCGCTGGCGATCGCCTCGAGAATCAGCGGCAATGGCGCATGGGTGGACAGGCCGATGTGCCCCACCCGGCCAGCGGCCTGCCAGCGCCGGGCCACCGCCAGGCAGCCTCCCGGCCGCAGCACCTGCTCCAGCAGCTCGGCGTTGTTGACCCCATGGAACCCGAGCAGGTCGAGGCGCTCGCCGCGGGCCTCGAGGCCCAGCCGCTCCACACTGAGCGCCAGTTGCTGCTCGAAGACCGCCGGATCGGGTTGGGGCGGCAGCTTGGTCTGCAGGATGCGCTGCGGATCGGGCACCTCCCCCAGCAGCCAGCCCAGCTGGCGCTCGGAGCTGCCATAGCCACGGGCGGTTTCGATGTGATGGGCACCGATCGCCACGGCCCGCTCCAGGATGGCGCGCAGCTTGTCCTGGCTGGCGGCGGTGATCTC
>CAIZOZ010000412.1 GCA_903934745.1 uncultured cyanobacterium | reverse complement strand
CAGGGCGTAGCCGAGCCGCTGGCCGGCGATCGCCAGCAACTTGGTGAGGCTGCGGATCACCACCAGCTGGGGATGGTCCGCCAGCAGAGGCACCAGCGACTGGGATTCCCCATCCGGCACCAAGGGCAGAAAGGCTTCATCGACGATCACCAGGGCAAAGCGCTGCAGCAGCGGCTCAAGCGCCTGGCGGCTCCAGAGCTGGCCGCTGGGGTTGTGGGGATTGGTGATCCAGAGCACCTGGGGGCCAGGCGGCACGGTGAGACCGCCGGCCGGCTCCGGCTCCGGCACCGGCAGCGGCCCTGGCCCCGGCGAGGACCAGTCGAGCGGCAGGGGCAACGGTTGCCAGCGCCCATCCCAGCAGGCCAGGGCGCGGCGGTAATCGGCAAAACCTGGGGTGGGCAGGAGGCTGGTGCCGGCGGCGGCGGCATCGCGGGCGGCCCAGGTGAACAGTTCGGCGGCGCCATTGCCCGGCAACACCGCGTCAGGCTCCAGGCCGTGGTGGGCGGCGATCGCCTGACGTAGATCCAGATAGCCGCGATCGGGGTAGTCCCGCAGGGCGGCCCCATCAGCGAGCAACCGGGCCAGGCGACGGCGCAGGCGAGCCGGTGGCCCGAAGGGCACCAGCGAGGCACTGGCGTCCAGCAGCTGTTCCGGCCGGCAGCCGAGGCGGCGGGCGGCGGCAAGGCGGTTGCCGCCATGGAGTTCGGAGAACGGGGCCAGGGGCGAGGGGCAATGGCGATGCTCGCTTGTAACACGGCTTCTCCGCACAGCCATCTCCAGCCGACTGCTCATCGGTTCAAACGACCACTCAAGGCTTTCTTTCCTGTTGCAATCCATATCCAGCCAGGCTTGGTGATCTCAGCCAGCCGCAGGGGACAAAAGCTGAACACACCTCACCCGAAGCCAGTCCGAGGACCCACAGCAACAGTGGAGTCGATCCACAGAGCCCGCAACATAATGATCCCCATCCAGAGCCAGATCATGGCCTGAAGAATCGCACTGCCAGGCAAAGCTTCCACCAGACGCTGGGGCGCCCAGACACTGGCGGCCATCAGAGTTGCCAGCAGCAGATCCAGAAATCGCAGCCGACACAAAGCAAGCCGAAAGGCGGCGAGAAGGACCGGATAGAGCATGAAGTTGTCGTAATGACGATGGTAGAAAGCAAGCTGCCCTACCACAGAACAAACGCCGGCCAAGAGCAAGGGATCGGCTTGTTGCAGCAAGCTCGCTATCTGGAAGATTCCAAGCAAGCGACTGCCACCCACTCTGATTAACGCACCCATCACAACGACGACGATGGCGGCCATGACAAAGAACACTTGGGCCGCAGATCTCTGAAAAAGATCAACCAATCCGTAGGCTACGTTCAAATTAGCCTTGCCAGCGAAAGAGGACAGGGTCTGGAGCCAACTGAGCAGATAGGCATAGGGATGACTGTGGGTGTGAGCAAGCGCGACCGCCGTAAGTCCGCAAAGCAGCCCCAGTCCCCACACAAGCCCCACCCAACGACTTCGCCCCAGGAAGGACAGGGCGAATGTCACAGCAACTTGGGGCTTCACCATCGCCAGGGCCCAGCAGAATCCTGCGGGCAAGGGGCGGTTTCGCAGCAGCAACAGCCATTGGAGGCTGATCAGGCCCATACAGATGATCGAGAACTGGCCATTCTGTAGAGCGGTGTTATTGCCATTGATCGCCAGAGGTGCCAGGGCACCGAGCCAGCCTGCACAGCGGCCCCAAGGACTTAGACTTCGCCAACCGATGGCGGCGATCAACAGCAGGGAGAGAAGACTGAGGGCGTGAATCAACAGCGTGCCCCCCTGCATTCCTCCCCAGGCAAACAGAAGCCCAAACATCGGCAGCGCCCATGGCAGATAGACCGTGGTGCGAAAGTCGGTGAGGGCCCGCTGCAGCGGGGTGGCCAGATGCGCGGCGGGATAAACGCCCTGCTGGAAGAGCTGCCATTCCACAAAGCGCTCTTGTAAGTCATTAGGGCCGAGAAGCCATCCAACCAGCAATCCCCTGCCGATGGTGGCCAGGCTCAGCAGGCCCAGCAGAATCAACCCCAAAACCACCAATCGGCGCCGCAGTCCGGGCCAGCTCTCCAGCCAGGCGGGCAGACGCAGCGGTTGTTGCAGCGAAGTGTGCACGGCGACCAGGCCGAAGCTGATGCTGGAATAAGTCAGATACAACCCATGCAGGCCGATGCCGAGGACGGCCTCAAGCGGACCACAGCGACGCAGCAGCAATCCATAGAACTGCCGGTTCAAAGCCAGCAATAGAACCAGGCAGCCGGATCCCAGAGCCAGACACCAAGGCCGCAGGACAGGGATCAGCGCGGCCAGCAGGGCACAGGGCAGCAACAGGCTGGCGGCGGCACTGACGCGAGCAGCTGGATTGAGGTTGAGCGTGGTAGACAATTGACTACGCCGCAGTAGAAGCTCGCTCCAGGGGACAGCGCGTTGGCGGATGTCGGTGACAACCGTCGTGCGCAGCGTCCAGCACTTGTGGTGGGTGCCCTGGATGGCGGGGTCCAACAGAATCCGCCCGCCGGCGTCGCTGAGGCGCAGACCGAACTCGATGTCCTCGATGCAGGGGCGGTCATAGGTCTCGGCGTCGAAGCCACCCAGATCAAGGAAGGTCTGACGCCGCACAGCGCCGCAGCCTGCCCAGAACGTGGTGGCGGGTCCGGGGTGGCTGCTGTGGGTGTGGTGGTGCAGCAGATTGCGGAAGCGACTCACCACCCCCGGGGCGGAGGGGCGATCGTCATAGCTGCCGAACACAGCCGCCAGCTCGGGATCATTGGCGAACTGGGCCCGGATGCGCTCAAGGGCGTCGGGGTGGAGCTCCACATCAGCATCCACAAAGACGAGGATCTCGCCATGGGCTGTTCGGGCCGCCAGGTTGCGGGCGGCGGCGGGGCCTGAGCGCTCTCCCGTGTTCAGCAATCCGGCGCGGCTGTGCCGAAGCCACTCCGGGGCCGGCGACGGGGTGCCATCGAACACTACCAAGGCCTCATCCAGCGGCCCCAAGCCGGCCAGGGCGGCACGCACACAGCCGCCGAAGGGCTCCTCCCAGCCGATGGTGGGCATCACCAGGGTGAGGGTGGAGTAGGCATCCTTCAATACGAACATTGGCTTTGCATCACCTCATGATGGTGAGCCGCTTGGAGGGTGGACAGCTTGGACGAGCGGAGGATAGATTGCCTCGTTCGATCAGCCTCACCAAATTTTACACCGCGAAGCGCCTGATGAACGTCACGCACCTAAACTGCCAACAGAGAATGGACCAACCCCCTTCAGTTCTCGAGCACCTCTTAGCCCGAAAAACGGGCAATTCCAAGGCTTTACTGGCCAGCATTTCTTGCCAAGCCAAAAGGGATTGACACGCCAGGACTGATCACATAAACTAAAGCGAATCAAAATAAAATACCACAATGGAACGAAGGCCATCCGACCAAGAGCTAAAGCGCACCAGCCTGGCTATCACGCTCCGATGGGTTTCCATAAGTTTCGCCCTTTATATAATTGGAACAATCGCTAAAGTGTTTGCGGAAAACACGCTTACCTTTGTCCTCGCAGATTTTAGAACGTGGATACCCTTGCTGGACGCCTCCCTGACTTGGGGCGTAATTCCTTTAATTTCGGTCTGCTTTTCGCAGCTAGCAAGCTATTTTTGGCCCAAAGATATTAGCATTAACAATCTAGAGCGGATCATGGCCCGGCTGGCGATAGGCGCATCAGCTGGGTATCTCCTGCTGATCCCAATGTATGTTATCGCGTATTTTTCAATGGGACAAGAATTTCCCGATTTTCCCGTCATTTTAACCAGCTGCTTTCGTTGTCTTGCCCTATCGCTTGGATTTATAGGGGCGTCAAGGACGAGAAATCCTCAAGGATCTCCTTTCTCAAGAAATAGCTTCGAATCCCCCCTCGATCAATGGCTCAGAACAGGATTCGGAAAATAGCTTTCCAGCCTATCTAATTGGCGCCGACCAGCAGGCCCCTCCGACGCATAGTGACGGCTGCCATAGCAACATCGAATCCACCTGAAAAGCCGAGACTACATTGACCAATGCGAGTTTGCGGGATGGGGATCGAACTGACTGGAATCATTCTTTGTGTCTACCAGGTCAAGGCTCCATAGCAAGGCCTTCTATACCCTCTTCTCGATGACAAATGATGGCCGACTGACTTTAGCTAGCGAATGATGCCACGGAAGTGCTCCGAAACTCCCAGTCGGCGCTCAGGAATACCATGCCTCCACGCCCAGCCTGACCAGGCTGATGCTGCTTCATCGGCTCGATACGGAATGTGGAGCGACTGGAGTGGTCCATGAGATTGATCATCCGCTTCAACCTGGTGTCGAAGAGTTGTATACGCACTTGATACTCTCCTGGCACCAGCGCCAGAGAGCCAATGAGGCAACGGAGTGTTACACCGGGACAAGTGATGGAAACTGTCGGACCTTGCACCGTTGCCAATGGGGCAATCTCACCCCGGCTTATTGTAATCATGCAGACGGCTGAAAGACCACCTTCTGCAAGTTGGCAATCAATCTCGATGGCGGCCGGCTCCCCAGCGTGCAATTGGTGGCCATCGGCTCCCTTAACGCGAATGTCAACAATGTCAAGCAGCGAAGTGGGGGGAGCTAGAGGAATTGAAGAGTTAGCTGTTGTGACCTCAGGTGCAGGGTTTGTGGCGCCGCGGCGACGACGAATGGGGAGTGCTGGCAGGCCTCGTTGTGCGGCCAGGCTGTTGTAGGCGTCGATCGCCGTCGTTGGGTCAGCGGTGATGACCTCCTGGCCGCCATCGAGAAGCATGACCCGATCACATAAGGTCTGAATCATGTTCGTGTCGTGCATGCAGAAGAGCATCGACCCACCTTCAGCACAATAATTTTCAATGAAGCCACGGAAGCGTTCACGGAAGCGCTGATCACCACCTCCAATTCCCTCATCAATCAAGAACAGGTCAGGATTAAGCCGGGCATAGATAGCGAATCCAAGGCGACTGCGCATGCCGGAGCTGTAGGTGGCAACTGGAGAATCGAGTTGCCGTTGGAGATCGGCAAAGGCTGCGATAGCTTCGATCTCATTCTCGGTCTCGTTCACAGGAACACCGTGAAGGGCCAGTTGCAGACGAATATTTTCGCGGCCAGTCTCCTGGGCACTGAGAATGCCCCCTTGATCGATCCGACAGATACGATCGCTGAACAGGGAGATTGAGCCAGTGGTGGGAAGAATGATCTGGGCAACCAGGTTGAGGAGCGTGCTCTTCCCGGCACCGTTATGGCCGATCACACCGACCACTTCACCGGCACAGACATGGAGATTAATATTGGACAGAGCCCAGAACTCTCCATCGCGAAGACCCTGCCTCGCCGAGTGCCCGCAGAGTTCACGCAACGTGTCGGCTGTGGCGTCGCGCAGGCGACGTTCGGGCCGAAGACTATACCTCTTAGAGACACCTTTGAGCTCGAGCAGCAGCTGTGCCATAGGGTCAAACCAGAATTCGTTCAACAACGTGGGGACGGGCTATCCGGCAGATGAACCAACCGAGCAAAACAAGCAAGATCCCAACCACTGGTCCGATCGCTGCAGCGACGACGGATCCTGATCCGCCATAGGCTGCCGCACGGATACCCTGGAACAACCAGGTCAGCGGATTGACCGACTGGATGCGTCCTAAAAGGCTGGCCGGTGCGGGCACCCCGAAGACCGGAGTGACGGTGAAAAGAACCAGAGGAAGAATGCTCGCCAGTACGGTCAAGTCCTGTTGAAGACAGCTTGGAGCGGCTGCAATCAATCCAAGGCCGGCCCCAGCGAGCGAAATTCCAAGTAACCCCCAGGCGGCAATTGGAGCGGTGGGGACTGGGTGAATGGAGAAGAGGCCCATTAACAGCGCCAAGACCAGCAGCCTGATCAGCAGACGGAAGACCAGGTCAATGACGATAGCCAGCAGAGGCCCCTCGACGGGCAGATTCTGGCGACGAAAGAGAAACTGATTATTTGCAAATAGTCGTTTTGTCGAGTTGAGTGCCTCTAAAAATGACTGCCCCATGAGCATGCCACAAGCACCAAAGAAGGCGCTATTCACCCCGCCAATTTCGGCAGCAAGAAGGTTAGAATGACGCCCAAAGGTGAACAACAATGCCGCGATCAAAACCGGTGCAAAGACGAGAAAGATCCCGAGGGATGAATGCCTGTACTGATGGATCAAACCCCGCTGGAACAATCGCCAGCCGATCCGTGGCGAGGCAAATATGTCACGCTTCCATTCGCGTAAAAACTGAGCTGGATCAGAAAGTCTACTGGCAGACGAGTAGCGCGATACCGGAAAATGCGGGAGGTCAGCCATGACCGGGCACCTAATTGATTGCATGGACAAGAATTAAAGCAGAATTTATCACTTGCAAATTAAAAGTTACCACGAACGCATGTGATCATATTGTTCAAATTTGATTTTACCACCTTGGACGTGCCTCCTGAATGCAACACTCGCATCAATGTTTTCCGCCGTGTTCACCTTGATGCGTTGAAGGGACTGTTTGTGCAGGTGCTACGCCACTGCCTGAAGGCGGGACTTGCGAGCCTGGACAACGTAGCGCTGGATGGCACCAGGATGAAAGCGAATCCCTCCAAGCACAAAGCGATGAGCCACGAGCGGATGCTCAAGGCAGAGGCGCAGTTGGAGGCGGAGATGGCGGCGCTGCTGCGTAAGGCCGAGCTGATCGACGCCCAAGAAGATGAGCGCTACGGCAAGGACAAGCGTGGCGATGAGCTGCCGCCGGAACTCCAGCGCCGCCAAGAGCGGCTCAAAGTACTCCGCAAGGCCAGAGTAAAGCTGGAAGCGGAGGTGCTGCAGCCGATCTACGGCGTCCGCTCGGAACGGATGCTGATCGATCAGCTGGACTACAACCTGCTGTTCCACTGGTTTGTGGGCCTCAACCCCGACGATCCGCTCTGGCATCCCAACACATTCACAAAGAATCGCGAGCGAGAGCTCAACGAAAAGACCACGGCCCGCTTCCTGGAATTTCTGGTGGCCTCGCCGGAAGTCAAGACGCTGCTGAGCTCTGAGCACGTCTCGGACGATGGCACTTTGCTGCGGGCCTGGGTCTCCCACAGCTCCCTGGAACGGATTGATGGGACTGATCACGATCCGCCACCGCCCATTGGTGGCAATGGGTTCGGACCTGATCCGGGCAAGGGCAAGCCCTTGATCATCACCAGACGGTTGGCCGGCATCAGCCCACTCGCGGGTGTGGTTTCTCTCGGCGGTACCTTGGGCCGCCGGCAGTACAATCAAGAAACGTCGTGTCGCGGGATACCTCCAGTTCTCGTCCCCCGCTGTCGGAGCCCGCTCCGTGTCCTTCCAGGTCATCAAAGCCCTCGTCCGGCTGTTTTCCGGCACCGGTCCCGGCGCGGGATCTTACGCGTCATCGGAGGGCCGGGTCGTCGCGCGGCCGAAGGTGTTCGGGGTGGGGATTGCCAAGTCGGGCACGAAGACCTTGGGGCGTTGCTTTCGCGAACTCGGCTACCGCAACTGCTCGATCCGCGACGACCTCGCTCCTGCCGCCGTCGGCGAACCTGCCGTCGTGCTCGCCGCTACCGGGGATTTCGACAGCTTCGAGGACTTCCCCTGGTTTTGGTTCTATGAGCCCCTCGCCACCCGCTATCCCGACGCCCGTTTCGTCCTTACGCGGCGCCGTGACGACGACACCTGGCGGCGGAGCTTCCACAACCACATGCGGACGATCCCCGCGGAGCGGATCGAACTCGGCAGGCAACTCGCCGAGCACTTCCTCCCTGGCGCGCCGATCGACGACCTCCACCGCGTCCACAATGAACGCGTCCGCGTCTTCTTCGCCGACAAGCCTGGTCGACTTCTCGAAGTCTGCTGGGAGGAGACGCCGTCTTGGGATCTCCTCTGCTCGTTCCTCGGGCAGCCGGTGCCCGACGTTCCCTTCCCGCATGAGAATCGTGGGGACTACGCGGGGGCCGGGAGGGAACGACCCGTGGGCCCTTCCTACGAGGCCGCCCGACCGGTGGGGATCGGGACTGCTCAATACGCCGCCCGATTCAACGCCGTCTGGCGGCCGATGCGCGACGCTGAAACGATCCATTGGCCGCTGCCGCTGACCTATCCCGGCGGCCCGGAGACGCCCCCGCAGATCGATTTCGGCGCGTTCCTCGAAAGTCGGATCCCCGCGCTCGGAGTGCTCGAAATCGAAGGGGCGCGGCTCGTCGAGCCATGGGGATGGATCGTCGGCGCCGACGACCTCCTCCTCCGCGATCACACCTGGTTTTCCCGACAGCTCGACAAGCCGTATTTCGAACGGCTCTGGGCAGCGAGCCGGCGTGCGACGTCACCGCTTCCCGGCACGACCCTCAGCCTCTTGACCGACTTCGGCGCCACCAATTACGCCCATTTCCTCCTCGACGCGCTCGGTCGGCTGGGGCTCGTCGAGGCGGCGGGGATCGATCTTGCGGCCGTCGACAGGATCCTCGTTCCCAAGCCCTGCTCGGAGAATGCCCGCCGGATCGTCACCGCCCTCCCGCTGCCGCAGGAGAAGATCCTCTGGGTCGACGAGGGAGATGCCGCGGTGCTCCGGCCAGAGCGGCTCCTCGCCCCGACCTATCCAGGCATGCCCTGTTGCTACGCCCCGGAGCCGGTTGAGTTTCTCCGGTCGCACGTCCTCGGGGCAGCGCCGGCCACGACGCCGTCGACGCGCCTCTATGTCGACCGGGCGGACGGGAGTCGCACCCTCGAGAATCGTGCCGAGGTGATCGCTCTGATGAAGGAGCATGGCTTTTCCATCTACAACCCCGCCGAACACGACGACCAGCCCGCCGACTTCGCCGCGGCAAGCGTCGTCGTCGGAGCCCATGGGGCCGGGCTTGCCAACCTCGTCTTCTGCCGGCCGGGCACGCGGATCCTCGAGTTCATGCCGATGGACCACGTCCGTCCGTACTACTTCACCCTCGCGGTCCGGACGGGGATCGACTGGGCCTGCCTTCCCTGCCGGTGCCGCGCCGCGGGGGATCACCTGCCTGGCGGGCTCGGCCCCAGGCCATTGTCCTTCCGGGTCGATCTTGACGCCCTGCGCGGAGCGCTCGTGGAAGTACTTCGAGATCTCCCTGGGGGCTGACGCGTGCGGCATTCCCCAGGAAGCTTCCGCGCCGCGGCCCGGGAGATCGTCGATAGACTCGCCCAGTGGTGGCGGCCCCCCGCTCCAGGGCCAGCCACCCCACCAGCGCCAGTCGCCGCTCCGCCCAGGGGCTCGGTCGTGCCCAAGCTCGTGGGGATGGGCAGCGGCGACTATGCGCGGCGCTTCGGGGCCCGATGGCGGCCGACTCATCCCGCGATGACGGTCGACTGGCCGGTTCCCAGAACTCTTCCCGGCGGACCGGGGACGCCTCTACAGATCGACTTCGGCAGACTCCTCCAGCCTCGCATCCCTGAACTGGGCGTCCTCGAGATCGAGGGAGCGACGCTCGTCCGGCCGTGGGGCTGGCTGATCGGCGCCGAAGGCGTGATGCTCACTAACCATACGTGGTTCAGCCATGGCTTCGACGCGGCTGGTTGCCACGCAGGGCGTTTCGCCAGGTTCGTGGATCATGTGCTCCGCAACGTCGACGCGACGCCCCTCCCCGGCACGACCCTCAGCCTGCTGAGCGACTTTGCCTCCGACAACTATTGCCATTTTCTCCTCGATGCCCTCTCTCGGCTGGCGCTCGTCGAAGCGGCGGGGATCGATCTCGACGGGGTGTCGACGATCCTTGTCCCCAAGCCCTGCTCGGAAAACGCCCGTCGGCTCCTCGCGGCCCTTCCCCTCCCGGCCGAAAAAATCGTCACCATCGAGGCGGAGCCGCGGGTCCGATTCCTCCCGGAGCGTCTCATCGCCCCGACGTTTCCCGGAGCGCCCGGCTGCTACGGGCCGCTCGTCCCGGCCTTTCTCCGCGCACGCTTCCCCCTTCCGACTCCCGCCGCGGGGCGAGGGATGAGGCTCTACGTCGACAGCACGGCCGAACGGCGCCCGCTCGTGAATCGCAACGAGGTACTAGCGGTGATGGTGGAGCACGGATTCCGGATCTACGACCCCTCCGATCACGATGACCAGCCGGCCGACTTCGCCGCGGCAAGCGTCGTCGTCGGAGCCCATGGGGCGGGGCTTGCCAATCTCGTCTTCTCGCAACCAAGCACACCCGTCCTCGAACTGGTGCCCACCGATCAGATTCACCCCTACTATTTCACTCTGGCGCAGGCTGCCGGCCTCGACCATGCCTTCCTCCCCTGCCGCAGCGCCGAGGAGCGGCCCCCGGGAGACTTCAGCCCGAGCCCGTATCCCT
>CAIZOZ010000411.1 GCA_903934745.1 uncultured cyanobacterium | reverse complement strand
GGGCATTGACGAGCGCCGCAAAGGCCCGGAAGGCGCCGTCGAGGCGCATCCCCACCCCGGAGGGGTCCTTGCTGGTCCACTTCCAGCTGCCCGGCAAAAAGCTCTGACAGAACACCTGATAGGTCATGGCGCTGCTGGCGTGGAGGGAGCTGCGTCCTTGGTGCGCAGCAGCAGGCCATGACCGCCGATCGCCAGCCACTCGCTGCCATCGGGCGGCTTGAAGTAGCTCATCGCCGCGCTGCTCAGATTCAGGGCTGCGAAGTCCGGCGGCAGCAGCAGCGGCTGCCAGAACTGGGCCGGTTCATTGGCGCTCTCGTAGGCGCTCCAGTCGGTGGTGGCCAGCACCAGCTCAGCGGGCTGGCGGATCTGGATCGGGGCGGTGGAGTTTTCGCGTAGCAGCGTGCGGGAGCCGGCGGGCTGGCCGGAGCGGGCGTTCCAGCTCACAGCCCGCAGCGCATCCAAGGTCGTGGAAGGCGGGGAAGCCGCCAGAATCCAGTTGGCGGAGACCTGGTCGCGGGCGATGAGCAGCGGCACTGCCTGGCGGTTCGAGAAGCGGTGCTGGCTGTAGGCAAACACGAAATATTCGGAGCCAGGCTCCAGCGACCAACCCAGCTGTGCGGTCAGCGGCAGCGGCGTGGTGCTCCAACTCCCGCTGCTGGTGCCGGTGCTGGTGCCGACATCCGCGGCGGGGAACACCCAGCCCTGTTGGTTATCAGCGCCAACAAATGGTTCAAGGTTGCCGATGCCCGGACGGATCTCGACGATGGTGCCGGTGAGAAACACCTCGAGGAGCAGCAACGCTGGTGAGCCGCCGGGGGTGCGCTGCGACAGGATTGCCTCCAGTCGCCAGCCGCAGGGATCGCTGGCGGTCGCATTGGGGTTAGGGGCGGTGGCGATGCGCAGCTGGTGCTGGTTCACCTGGGTGTTGGCGGCGGCGATCCAGGTCTGCAGGTAGCCGTTCACTTCAACGGCAACGGAGGGCCAGGTGACGTCTGTGCCGAGGCGACTGATGTCGAGCAGGGTGCGGCTCATCGGGCGTGTCTAATCGGGCGTCCTTCATGGCGCCAGCACCACCACCGAGACGGAGACGGCAATGGCGGCCTGGGCGGTGCCGGTGTTGCGAACCAACGCCCTCAGCAGTGGTGTCGCCACGGCAGATTCTGACGAGAAGTAGGTGCCGCCGGGCGGTGCGCTGATCGTGAGCGTGCTGCTGGTGGTGGCCAGATCGAGCAGCACGCCGCTCCCCGGGGCTGGGTCCTGGGTGATCGGCCGGCGGCCATCGGCCTCCCGTGCCCCTGCCGAGCTGTAGAAGCTGACCCAGCCAGGGGCATCGGTGCTGATGGCCAGGAAATGGCCCAGCAGCCCCAGGCCCGCCAGGTCCAGCAGGGCGCTGGCGCCCGGCAGCAGCGGCGTGGTGGTGGCGCTCACGCTCACCCGTTGACCGGAGACCTGGGTGCGCGGCAACCAGCTGGCCATGGCCTCTCTCCTCCTCGCCGCTCCTTACGGCAGCACCTGGATGCGGCGGATCGCCCGCACCTGGGTGGCTGTCGCCAGCGTCTTGCTTTCGGCGAACTGGGTGCCCAAGTAGGTGGTGCGCTGATAAGCAGTACCAGTGGCGGCCTGGGTGGAGGTCCAGTGGAAGAAGGGATCGTCGCCGACGTTCTCGTTGAAATGCCGCAACGTCTCCGCCCCGCTGGCGCGGAAGGCCAGCACTCCCGTCAGGGCCGGGTTGCTATCGGTGTAGTTGCCGCCCTGGGGCACCGCATAGGGGTTGGCGCCATAGGTGGCGCCTGTATAGGTGCCGTTGGCTGTCGCCTCCGGCTTGAAGGCCCGATACAGAACATCCCATTCCTGGGCGGCCGGCAGATACCAGTCGTCGTAGCCGCCGATGTTGAGCGAGCGACAGGACTGCGCCGCCGGGTGGCTGGCATTGTTCATCGCCTCGCTGTTGGCCCAGCCATCGAACACACTCGTGGTGCCGGTACTGGCGGTGTTGGCGTTCTTCCAGGCGACGTTGAGCAGCGAACCCACCGCCTTGGGCGCAATGATCAGCGCATGGGTGGGAACCCCATTGGCGGTATGGCTGATCAGGCCGGCGTAATAGCCGCCCTGGAAGGCCGTGCCAATCGCCGGTAGATCGGCAACGCGAATCGGCCCGAGCACGTAGACGGTTCCCGTCGTCAGATCGAGGTAGAGATCACCATCGACGGCACCGGGAATCGTCGCCGGTGGGGCACCACTACCGGTGAACCAGCCCGTGCCGCGGGGGCCGATCAGACCATCAGCACCGGCCGATCCCTGGATGCCCTGGGGGCCCTGCGGCCCAGCCGTCCCCTGGGGCCCCGTCGCACCGGCCGGGCCAGCCACACCCACCGGACCCTGGGGCCCCTGGATCGAGCCGCCGTTCACCCAGCTGTTGCTGCCGCTGTCCCACACCCGCAGGGAGTCGTCGGCCTGCACCAGGTAGGCATCACCCTGGGCGGCTCCCGCAGGCAGGGCTGCCAACGTGGCCACCTGCCCCTTGAAGTTGATGCCGATCCCCGCCGGCCCCTGGATGCCCTGCGGACCGGTCGGACCCGCCGTACCGGTCGGTCCGCTCGGACCGGCCGGACCCTGCAAGCCCGATGGGCCCTGGGGTCCCTGAGGTCCTGCCGGACCCTGGGGGCCCTGAACACCGGGGGATCCCTGGGGCCCGCTGGGCCCCTCCGGACCGCGGATCGTACCGGAGGTTTTCCAGGAACCCATGGCAAAAGCAGTGCAGGCCTGGCTTTGCAGCCGGGCGGATCACGCTCTATTGCCACTGATGATTCCGGGACCCCACCAGCACGGGCCTGACCCAGCGATTGCCTGACCCCTCCCGTACTGGTGCGGTGTCTTTCGCTTGACCTGTCGGTCCGTGTGGTGGGGCAACCAGCTGGGAAGGAGGAGGGGCCTGGTGGATCCCACAGCGCCCTTGACCACCCAGGTCAAGGGAATAGAACTCCGGCTTGATCAAGAGTGCGGCGCGATCCTGTTGCGCCACCCCACCCCACCCTGGTCTGCCTGGACATCCAGGATCCCAGCGGGATGGCTCGCCTGCTGGCCGAGCCCGTCAAAGGCAAGCTGCCGATCGGGGTCTGAAGGATCGGCACAGGAAAGGGATGTCCCCCCGCAGGGCCACCAGGAAGCCTCCGAT
>CAIZOZ010000410.1 GCA_903934745.1 uncultured cyanobacterium | reverse complement strand
CGCATGGAGCCCATGACCCTTCGCTAGCAACGAGGACAGACCAGACCCCAGCACGGCCAGCGAGAAGGCCTGATGGACATAGACAATCCTGGTCAATACATTGAAGCCACGGGGCTTTGACAGGCCAAGGCTGCTGCTCATGACTAATACTTAAACTCCCAAGTATCCAGCTTACCCCACCCTCAGGATGCGCTGGATCGCGCCGGGGTTCAAATCAATGCCTTCAGGCCCAGTGCCATCAACCGCAAACGGATGCTCGGGCCGAACAGAAGCTGGTGCAGGGAGTCAACGGCGTCCACCCGGCACCTCCAACCCTGCGGCCTGAAGCCTTAACCTCATCTCCACTTGCATCCGCCCATGACGTCGCCCCAAGCCAATCGCGCCCGCATCAATGATTTCTTGCTGCGCCTGCGCAGCGAAGCGGAGCTGCAGCAGGCGATGAAGCCCGTCACCACGGCCGCTGGCGTGGCCGCCGTGGCTGAGGCCGCCGGCTTTGAGCTGAGCCCGGCCACCCTGGTGAAGGATTTTGCCCAGCGGCTGCTGGAAGCCGACGACGATCAGGCCGTGATCCTGTTCGATAACTGCGGCTGGGACCATGGCGAGATCGCCTGGTTGCTGAAGACCTGGGATCGCCCAAGCGCTTGAGCAGCGGAACCGGATCCCTGTCCGGCCGCCGCCAGCCTGGCCCCATCACCGGCTGCGGAGCCGATGGGGATCCAGTCGGTAGCGTTGATGGCCGCAGACCAACGGAACCGAGCCTCTGAACCGCTCCACCGAGGCCACTTGCAACGCCCCCTGAGCTGGCTGCTGGCGCTGGTCGGGACGCTGACGGCCGGCTTCAGCCTGGGGGGTTGCGCGGAGCTGCGGCGTGAGTTGCCTGTGGTGGTGTACGTGGCCGTGGGCCTCCATGAAGGCCATCGCATCAACCGTGACACGGCGGTCAGCTTTGCCAGCCATATCCGCCAACTCGTGCACGAGTTTGGCAAGCTGCACCCGAATGTGCTGGTGCAAACAGCTCTGTACCCCGAGGCCGAGCTGCGCGAACAGATCCGGCGGCGCAACCGCAGTGGTCTGGGACCCGACCTGATTCTCACCTCCGCTGACCTGGCCAACGAGTTTCTGCAGCAAGGGCTGGTGGCGGCGATGCCGCTGGATCAGGAAGAAAGGGATCAGATCGATCCCGGCCTGCTGCATCAAGTCCTCGACGCCCAAGGCCGCCAGACCGGCCAACCGTTGGTGCTGTTCACCCAGCTGGCCTGCTTCGATCGCCGCCGCGTCACCCAGCCACCAACCACCCTGAAGCAGCTGCTGGCCCAGACGGCGACAGGAACGAGAGTGGGGCTTTCGCTCGAGCTGGGTAGCCTGCTCTGGACCGCCGGCAGCCTCGGCGGACTCTCTGGACTCAGCGCCGCCGCCCGAGGCCTGCAGCCCAGCCTCGAACAGAAGCAGGGCATCGTTGACTGGATGCACTGGCTGCAGGATGCCAACAACCAGCAGCGGGTGACGTTCTTCAACGACCAGGCATCCCTGCGCGATCGCCTTGCCGCCGGCTCCCTCGACTGGATCAGTTGCGAGAGTTCCGATCTCAATGGGCTGTGGCGCTCGATGGGATCCCATCTGGGGATTTCCACCCTTCCCGATGGCGAGGGGCAGCGGGCTGCGCCGTTGAGCAACCTGAGGGTGCTGGCCCTGGGCCGCAACTCCAGCCGACATCAACGGGCCATGGCCATCGCCCTGGCCCGGTACACCCTGAAGCCCCTGGTTCAGAGGAGCCTGACGCTGGACAACCGCAGCTTCCTGCCGGTCAATCGCTACGTGAACGTCCCGGTGCGGAGCTCCCAGGTGCTGGCCACGATGGTGGCGGCCCGGCAGCAAGGCGAAAGCAGCGAACCGCTGCTGAGCTGGTTCCATCTCCACGATCCAGGCGTCAAACAGCTGGAGGCGGTGCTGGTGCCCCTGGTTTTCGGCGTCATCGAACCCGAGGCCGCCACCGAAGCCGCCTTGCGCCTCCTGCGGAAGCAGCCATGAGCGAACTGATCGCCGAGTTTGTGAGCTGGCTGGGCTACCTCGAGCGCGGCTCCGTTCAACTTCAACTCCTGCTCCTGGCCGCTGTGCTGCTGAGCCTGCGGCTGCGCTGGACCCGGCGCTGGCTGCTGAAGTGGCCCCGAGCCGTGAGTCCCCTGCTTGGCAGCGTCGTGGCGCTCCTGCTCAGCCTCGGCCTGCAGGCCCGCGGCAGCCCGGCCGGGCTGCTTCAATTCCTGGGCCTCAGCTGGCTGGGCTGGACGCTGCTGAACCTGCTGAGAAGGCCATTGCTGCGCTGGCTACCAGCGCAACGGGTTGATCAGCTGTTCAGCCGGATCATTCGCCCCCTCTATCTCTGGCTGGCGGTCCTGGCCCTGATCAATCAGCTGGACAGCACTCAGGACCTGGCCGTGATCGGCATGGGTGAACTGTTTGGCATTGAGCTCACGATCGGCAAAATTGCCAAGTCCATGCTGGTGATCTATGGGCTGCTGGTGGCGTCCGGACCACCAGCAGCGGCCCTGGCCTGGTTGCTGCAGCGGCTGATCGGCATCAGCGATGGCAGCCGCAAGGCCCTGGAAATCATCCTGAGTTACACCGTGGTGGGATTGGGTATCACGGCTGTCTGCTTTCGGCTGGGGCTCAACAGCACGGCCTTGCTGGCGATCGCCGGCGGCCTCTCCGTCGGCCTGGGCTTCGGCATCAAGGAGGTCTTTTCCAACTTCATCAGTGGAATCTGGCTGTTGTTTGAAGGTTCCGTTCGCCCCGGGGAGGTGCTGATGCTGGATGGCGATTCCTGCGAGGTGCGCAAGCTGGGGCTGAGGGCGACGCTGCTGTGGCGCGACCGCGACAACGCTGAATTGCTGATTCCGAATCAGACCTTCTTCACCGAAGCCGCCATCAGCTACACCTCCAGCGATCGCATGCGGCGCAGCCAGGTGACTGTGGGGGCCGCCTATCACCACGATCCCGTCATCGTGATCGCCCTGCTGGAGGCCACGGCCCTGCAGGTGGCGCGGGTGCTGCAAGAACCCGCTCCCAAGGCTCTGTTGCTCAGCTACGGCGACTTCGCGATCAACTACGCCCTGCGCTTCTGGATCGCCAACCCGATGGACAACGTGGCGATCTGCAGCGAGGTGAACCAGGCCATCTGGCAGGCCTTCCAGGAGCAGCAGATCGAAATTCCCTTCCCCCAGCTGGTGGAATATGCGATGACCTGGCCACCGGAGGCCCGCAAGCCCAACCTGAAACAGCCCGCAAGCTGAAACCGCCCACAAGCTGAACCGGGCGGCTGGCCCACAGCTTCAGCCTTGGGCGAGCCGTGCCAGATAGTCCTCCAGCCGGCCGGCATTGATCCAGCCGGTGGCGATCGTCTTGCTGTGGTCGTGGCTCACCCGGCCGCGATGAATGTGGGAGAGCCCGGCTGGAAAGATCACCAGCTTGCCCCGCTCAGCCGGCTCGTGGTGCTCCTGCCAATGGAACTCGGTGCCCCCTTGCGGCAGATCATTGCAATAGAGAATCCAGGCCAGCACCCGATGCACGGGCTCGGTGGCCTCGTCGCTGATCGTCCAATCGCAGTGCCAGCTCCTGAAGCCCTCGCCCGGGGCATAGCGCTGCAGATTGAAGATCGGATTCACGAACAGGGCCTGCTGCGGACAGCACTGCCGCAACCGGGGGCGCTCCTCCAGGTAGCGATGCAGTCCAGCCGTGACGCCGCGCACGATCACCTCCGCCAGGGCGTAGGCCTCCGGATCGGAACGATCAATCGCCACCAGACTGATGTCGGTGGAGACTTTGTCGAGCTGGCGCTGATCGGCATCAGCCCCCGCGGCAGGGTCGTCGCCGAAGGCCAGCCCACGGCGCTGCAGCTCAGGGCGACGATCAAAAAAAGCCATGATTCCATCGGCCAGGGCCTCGTAGCCGGCGTTATGGAAACTGCCGATCAACCGCATCCGCCCGGTACTCGCTGCCGCGCCAACCCTAAACAGCCCAGGGGAGAGCCCACAGGGCCTCCAGGGCCTGCCAGCGATCCCGATCGGCCACCACACGTGCGGTCAGGCCCACCCGCTCCAGCGCCAGCGCCACCTGCTGCCGATCCGGTGTGCCGCTGTCAGCCAGGGGATCAATCGGCAGAGCCAGCACCTGCTGTTCGGCCGGATCAGCCAGCAGTTGCAGGTTGAGATCACTGAGCTCTCGCTCGAAGTAGACGCGGCGCAGGCGTCGGGTCAGGGCCGGACCAAGGGCCGCGGCGAAGGCCTCCAGCGCGGCGGTATCACTGGAACAGCCGCAGTTGAGCGCCAGCCAGATCAACAGCTTGGCCCAGCTCTCCGGGGTCCACAGCGGTGGAAAGCTGTCGCGGTGCTGACGCACCAGCTCGGCGAGCGCGAAATCAACCAGGGTGGCCTGGAGGGCGGCGGGATCTGTCATGGAGAAAGCACGCACCTGCCGCCGGGGACGGCAACGGGCAAACTGCATGAACATCTTCCCGGAAAGCCGCCATGCCCCTGGACCTGAACGACCCGGAGCTCGAGTTCAACGATCTGGTCACCGCTTACCAAAGCTGGGTGATGGCCGTGATCAACGACGAGAAGCTCGGCGGCGAGCCCCTGCTCACCGACGAGATCGCCGATGACGCTCTCAATGCCATGCGCTTCCTGCCCGATGTGGTGACCAGCGCCATTGAGACCACCCTGGCCCGCGTCTACGACGTGGATCCCGACGAACTGGCGGAGCTGCTCTATCCAGAGACCTGAGGCCCTGGCAGGGCTGCCCCGGCGGCGGCAGGCGGAGCGGGACTAGATTGAGATCAATCCCAGGGACGGTTTTCTTGACCCATGGACCGGCCCAGCCCGCTCTCCTGACCCCAAACACTGCTCCAGGGGGCACGACTGGCAGCAGCACTCCAAGCGGATCTGCACCACTGCGAACGGATTTCGACCTCAAGCCGTTCATGACCAGCTCCGACTGGATCGGAGCCTGGCAGCTTGTCAACACGCTGGTGCCCTATGGGGCTCTGTGGTGGCTGGCTTTGTGGTGCCTGCATGCGGCCCCATGGCTGCTGCCTCCGGTTCTGGTCGCGATGGTGCTGCTGTTGGCGCGCTGCTTCTCGCTGATGCACGACTGCGGCCATTACTCCCTGTTCCGCAGCCGCCGGGCCAACCGCTGGCTGGGGTTCCTGCTGGGGGTGGTAGCGGGCATCCCCCAGCTGCCCTGGTCACGGGGCCACGAATTTCACCATCGCCATAACGGCAACTGGGAGCGCTACAAGGGGCCCTCAGCGCTGGTGAGCGTCGAGAACTATGAGCAGATGAATCCAGCCGCCCAGAGGTTCTATCGCTGGCTGCGCCATCCATTGATGCTGTTGCCCGGCGGTTTCTTCTACCTGGTGATCAAGCCACGGGTGGAGCTGCTGCTGGGCCTCGGGGGTTTCGTCCCAGATGCCATCCAACGCCTACAGGCCAACCCGCAGACGCCATGGGCCGAGCTGCTGGCCAAACACAAGAGCCGCTACTGGCATAGCCCTGAAGAGTTCATCGACCTGCTGTTCAACAATATTGCCGTCATCAGCCTGTGGTGGCTGATGGCAACACTGGTCGGAGCCGGCAACTTCTGGCTGATCTATGCACCAGTGATGACCTGTGGCGCCGCGATCTTCATCTGTATTTTCTTCGTCCAGCACAACTTCCCGGGCTCCTATGCCCATAGCGATCGTGACTGGGATGCGATGGCAGGCACGCTGGAAGGCACAAGCAATCTAACGATGCCCGCGATTTTTGACTGGTTTTCTGCCGACATCGGCTGTCATGCCATCCATCATCTCTGCGCGGCGATTCCAAATTACAGGCTGAGGGCCTGCCAGACTAAAAATAGTCATCTCCTTACCAATATCACCCTGCTGAGCCTGCGCGACATCCCCATCTGCTTCGACTACATCCTCTGGAATCAACAAGCCGGTCGCCTGACCACCGCGACAGGCCTGCTACCAACCCGCAAGCCGCGTCTCAGCGATTAATCACGATTACGAAGATCAGAAATCCTTTTGATCAGTTTTGGCGACAATCATGATCATCACCAACAACAACGCCGCCAACCCCAACACTGCTAACCCTCCTGCCGTATCCACGTCCTGACCCCAGAGGATCCTTCTGTTCTAGTGCAGCCGTCGCCTCAGGGTTCAACCGGCATCTAGGATGGCAAGGATCCCAGGTGTGGGACAGGGCAGAGCTGCATCGGCACAGAGAGCTGGTTGCACCATGGAGCAACGCAGCCGGCAACCCGATGCACACAAAGTGCAAGAAATCGGACAACACCTTTACCCCCAGCGAGCAATGACATGACGGAATCAACAGCCCCAAGCCTCACCATTGGCCAGCTGGAGGCGAAATATCCGATGTACTGCAAAGCCATGCGACTTCTACTGAAGGAAGGCTGCACCCTGAAACAGATTCAACGCACCGTCTGCTGGGACAGGCTGGAGATACTGCATAACAGCCTGCCCAAAAGCTACAAGTCTCCCGAGTATCTGTTTCTGCTCTTTCGCCGCGAATGGGAGCAGCACAAGGCCAGCCTGGTTTAGCGCTTTCATCAGGCATCAGATCCAAGTTGTTGGCGACCGCCAGCTGGTCGCCGTGACCGTTCTCGACCGCCACCGGACCTGCAGCCAGCACGGCTTCAGGTCTGAAAAATCCTCGGCGGCCACGCTGATCAACTGGCTGAGCCATCAAAAAAAACCGCCCCCCGGAGGGGACGGTCGGAAGAGGATCAAGCCCGCAGGCTGATCGCATCAACAAGGGAATGGATCAGTAGCGGCCGCGGCCACCACCACCGCCGCCGCCGTAGCCGCCGCCACCACCGCCGCCGCCACCGCCGCCGTAGCCGCCGCCACCGCCGCCACCACCGCCGCCGGTGCGGGGCTCAGCTTTGTTGACGCGGATGGTGCGACCCATCCATTCGACGTTCTGAAGATCGTCGATCGCCTTGGTTTCGTCGGCCGCGTTGGCCATTTCCACAAAGGCAAAACCGCGCTTGCGGCCGGTGTCACGGTCGAGGGGGAGGCTGCACTTGCTGACCTCGCCGTACTCACCGAACAGTTGACGGACATCCTCTGCCTCGGCGTCGAAGGAGAGGTTGCCTACGTAAATCGTCATGGACCTGAAAGAAGAAACTATGAACCTGATCCGCCGAAAGCCCTGAAGGAAGTTGTCAGCTTGCTGGAGAGGAATCTTTGAACCACGTCGATGCTACAGCATGATAGACGGCTGGCGGATCGTCCATGGCGATGCATCGCTGTCGACGATCCGCAGGGGGACACAACAACCCAGGCTTGCCGAGAACCCAGCAGCGCCAGAACGCCTCTCAACTCCAGCCCTGAGCCCCGCCACCTGCCCCAAGCCCCGCCGGCTTAAACCGACAGCATCATGCGCCTCTGCGGCAACTGAGGCAGCGGAGGCAACAGAGGCAGCGGCTTGCTTCACACCCCCAGGGCCCAGAGCTGCCTCTACAGCGCCCCCATCCAGGCCAACGCTGCGGCCCCCGGTCTTCGTGCCGGCCTAGGTGCCGCCGCCGGCGCCTGCCAACCCACTCCAATCAACCGCAAACGGCAACGCCCGAACCTCCAGACACCTGGAGGTGGGGCCTGGCACCAACCTGTCGCCATTGCCACCAAGGCGGGTGCCGGCCAGAGCGGAAAATAGGCTCCACGCCACGTGCTGAGTTGAAAAGAATGACAACCGCCCCCCACTCCAGCGCCGAGCTGCTGAGCCGCTACCGCACTGCCGCCTCCGAGCGCGAGGCCCTCGGGGTGCCGGCCCTGCCCCTGAACGCCGCACAGGCCTCAGCCCTCACCGGGCTGCTGGAACACCCCCCCGCCGGCGAGGACACCTTTCTGCTCGACCTGCTGAGCGAGCGGATCCCCCCAGGCGTCGATGAGGCCGCCTACGTCAAGGCCACCTGGCTGAGTGCGATCGCCCAAGGCCACACCACCAGCCCCCTGGTCAGCCCGATGGAGGCGGTGCAGCTG
>CAIZOZ010000409.1 GCA_903934745.1 uncultured cyanobacterium | reverse complement strand
ATGGGACAGGAATGATCAAGCGCTTCGAACAGGTGGCCGCTCTCGTCGTGGCAGCGGGTCTGGCGAGCGTCAGTTACTGGTTGTTCTTCCGCTGGGCCCAGGGCGGGGCACCGGGCCATCGCCAGGCTCCCGCTTCCGGCCAGGAGCGGCGCCACTCCCTGCTTCAGCCGGCTTCAGAGCCCACCCCGGGCCTTGATCAGCCACTGGCGGGTGGCACTGTCGTCGATGCTGGCCAGGTGGGCCCGCACCTCGTCGGTGGTCACCGGCAACCCTTCAGCCGCGCCGATCTCGACGATGCGGACCAGGGCGCCACTGGGATCCTGCAGCGCCTGGCGGAACAGGGCCTGGGTGAGATCGCCATCGGTGCTGATGCGCCTGTAGAGCTCGGCGGCGTTGGAGCTGCTCATGGCTGCAAAACGGTTGTTCTGACGTTATGAGTGGATGTCCCGATCGGCCAGGGGAGGGGGACGCTGATCGCGCTCAGGCGGCGCTGGGCTGGGTGGTGTCGTCGGTGCCGCTGGCGGAGGCATCCTCCATGCTGCGGGCATCCAGACAGAGCACCTTGCGCAACTGGGCATAGTTGGCGGCCAAGGCCTGGCGTCCTTCCTGCTGGGCCCCGTACTCCGCCCGTTGCAACACATGGTGCAGATGGGTCAGCAGATAGGTGCTGATCACAGCCGAGACGAGCACGTCGCTGGGGTCGGCGGTGCGGCGCCGGCTGACATGGGGTTTGGCGCTGGGATCACGGGTTGCTGTCTGGGCCTGGGTCTTGGGGGAACTGGCCATGGATTCGGACCGGCCTGGCAGCCGGAAGGGGGGATGGAGTGGCTGGAGAGGAGGGATGGACAGAGAGTCCAAGCCCGATGGCCCACAAGCATACTTCTGGATACTATCCTTGCCCACCTCTGTACACTCCGTCGTAGCCGAGCGGACTCGCGGCGTCGTGCCTACGCGTCAGACCTCATCGAGCGGGCGGCCCAAGTCACCCCGCATTCAGGTGGTGCTGCCGGAAGAGCTCTGTGATCGCCTGTCGGCCCTGGCCGAAACCGAATCCCGCACGCTCAGCAACATGGCCAAGGTGCTGATCCAGCAGGGGGTGGAGCGGTTGGAGCGGCTGCAGGCCGAGGACGAGCCCGCCGTTGGTACCGATCGCTTCCGCCAGGTTCTTGAGCAGCAGCAGCGCGATGGCCCCCAGCGCCTGCGGGGTGCGCCCCGGCGCCTGCGGCTGCATCGGCCTGCCGGCTGAACCGATTGGCCCGGTCGGCTGGCTTCGATGGGTTGGATTCGGGTTCAGCCCGGGACTGGCGCCAGGATTCCCAGCCGGCTGGCTTTGGGCGCGCCGGTCACCGAGGGCAAGGAGCCCCGCTGGCGCCGCTGCTGCCACCAGGCCAGCAGAGCGAAGGCGAGGGCCTCGCGCTGATCGTCGGCAATGCCCAGCTCCGACAGGGGGCGCACCGCCAGGCCGCGACAGCGTCGCACCAGCTCGGCCATCAGCAAGCGATTGCGGGCGCCGCCGCCGGCCACCAGCAGCTCCAGGGGCGGCGGCCCCAGCGCCAGATCCTGGGCCACCACCGCGGCACTGAAGGCGGTCAGGGTGGCGAGGGCATCGGCAGGGCGGGATTGGGGAGCCAGGGCCTGGATCTCGGCCAGGCGACGCTCCAGATCGTTGCTGCCAAACAGCTCGCGGCCGGTGGATTTCGGGGGGCGTTGGTGGAAGTAGGGCTCCTGCAGCCAGCGCTCAATCAGACGCTCCTGCACTTGCCCCTGAGCCGCCCAGGCGCCGCTCGCATCGAAGCTGAGCGCGCCGCCGCTGAAGTGCTGGGCCGCCAGATCCAGCAGGCTGTTGGCGGGGCCACAGTCCCAACCGCGTACGGCGGCGTGGCGATCGGGCCCCGAAATCGGTGGCAGCAGGGTGAGATTGGCGATGCCGCCGAGGTTGAGCAGGGCGCGCCAGCCGCCGATACCTCCCAGCAGGGCGGCGTCCGTGGCCGGCACCAGGGGGGCCCCCTGACCGCCAAGGGCCAGATCAGCGCTGCGGAAGTCGAACACCACGGGCCGCTGCAGCCGTTGGGCCAACCTGGGCCCCAGCAGTAACTGCCAGCTGACTCCGAGCCGGCCCGGTTCGGGGGGGCGGTGCCATACCGTCTGGCCATGGCAGCCCACCAGCTCGGCCAGGCCGGTGGGATCACAGGCCTGGGCCGCTGCTGCCTGGGCTTCGGTGACTGCTTCAGCCAGTTCGAGCCAGGCCTGGGCCGCGAGTGCAGCGCCCTGGCCGGCGGCCACCAGCTGTTGCTTCAGCGGGTCGGGGTAGGGCAGCGCGGCGCTGGCCAGGATGCGCCAGCGGGGGCGGCTCGGCCGGCCGTGGAACTCCGCCAGCACCGCATCGATCCCATCGGCGCTGGTGCCGCTCATCAGGCCCAGAACCTTCATCGCCTCATCGGGAGGGCAGGGCTTCAAGGGCTGCGGAGCTGCCCATCACCACCAGCAGTTCGTTCTCCTGCAGCACCTGGGAAGCGGGCGGATTCACGGTCAGCCGATTCAACGGTCCGGCTGCCAGCACGCTGACGTTGTAGGTCTTGCGCAGATTCAGATCGCGCAGCGACTGGCCTGTGAAGCTGGCGGGCACTCTGATTTCCTCGATGCTGTTGTGGTCATCGAGTCGCAGGCGCTCCAGCAGGTTGGGGCGCACCAGCTCCAGGCCGAGGCGGCTGCCCTGCATCTTCGAAGGAAACACCACCCGATCGGCTCCGACCCGGCGCAGCATCTTCTCGTGCAGATCACTGGTGGCCCTGGAGATCACCTGGCGCACCTGGCTGCCGGCGCTGTCGCGCACGATCAGGGTGGCGGTGATGCTGGCTTCGATCGGTTCGCTGATCGCCACCACCACCGTGCCCACATCGAGGGCACCGGCGGCCCGCAAGGCTTCCTCATCGGTGCAGTCCACCACCCGCGCCTCGATCGCCGCATCCTGCTGGCGCAGCTCATCAATGGCGCGCTGGTTCATGTCGATGGCCAGCACCTCAGCACCGGCGCCCAAAAGCTCTCGGCAGACAGCACTGCCGAAGCGGCCGACGCCGATGACGCAGAAGCTGTTGGCGATCCGATCAGCGCCACCCTGCCACTTCCACCACTGGGTCATGGCCGGTTCAGTCAAGGGCCCCGCCGGGGTCGGACCCCCAGGCTGATGGCCGCCGGCCCTGGTGCGAGGCTCATGTGTTGGGCTGGGGGGTCATGCGCAGGTAAGGGCGGATCTCGGTGACGCCTTTGGGGAACTTGGCGCGGGCCTCCTCGGTGGGAATTGAGGGCACCACGACGCAGTCTTCGCCGTTCTTCCAGTTGACCGGGGTGGCGACCTGATGGTGATCGGTGAGCTGCAGGGAGTCGATCACCCGCAGAATTTCGTCGAAGTTGCGGCCGGTGCTGGCGGGGTAGGTGATCTGCAGGCGCAGCTTCTTGGCAGGGTCGATGATGAACACCGAGCGCACCGTGAGGTTGTTGAGCGCATTGGGATGGATCATGCCGTAGAGGTCGCTGACCCTCTTGTCGGCGTCGGCCAGAATCGGGTAGTCAACCGTGGTCTGCTGGATTTCGTTGATGTCGCAGATCCAGCCCTTGTGGCTTTCAGCCGTATCGACACTCAGGGCGATCGTCTTGACGTTGCGCTTCTCCCATTCAGGGCGCAGACGAGCCACCTCGCCAAGCTCGGTGGTGCAGACCGGGGTGTAGTCGGCTGGGTGGGAGAACAGCACCACCCAGCTACCTTCGCCGAAGTCGTAGAGGTTGATCGGACCGAGCTGGGAGTCCTGGGTGAAATCGGGCACCGTATCGCCGAGCTGCAGCACCATGAACCAGGGAAAGAATCAACCCATTGATGTTGGCACAGCCTCCTCAGAGCTGTGGCTTCCCCCGCAGGGCCAGTGGCGCAGGTGCTCCCGCAGGTTTTGCAGCCCCAGATCGGCTGTCGCCGATACGAACATCATCTCGGGCTCCAGGGCTCGGGCTCGCTCCAGTTCGCTGGCCGGGCAGCGGTCGATCTGATTGCCGATCACCAGTTGCGGCGCCACCGAGCCGAGGCTGTCGAGAATTGTGCGCACCGTGCGCAGCTGCTCCGGCCAGGCTGGATCGGCCAGGTCGACCACCAGCAGCAGACCATCGGCGTCGAGGGCCTCTTCGATTGTGGAGCGGAAGGCTTCCATCAACTGGGCCGGCAGGGCTCGGATGAAACCCACCGTGTCGGTGATCAACAGGGGTTGATCGGCGTTGCCCTCAGCATCGATCAGGGTGAGGCGCCGGGTGGTGGGGTCGAGGGTGGCGAACAGCTTGTTCTCCGCCAGCACCGCATGGGCGCCCCCCACCCGGGTGAGGGCATTGAGCAGGGAGCTCTTGCCGGCGTTGGTGTAGCCCACCAGGGCGAGGCGGCCCAGGCCGGTGCGGCTCTGGCGCAGGCGGGCCCGATGGTCGCCGAGTCGCTGCACGTCCCGCTGCAGCCGTTCGACCCGCCGGCTGATGGCCCGCCGATCTTTCTCCAGCTGGGTTTCGCCGGGCCCGCGGGTGCCGATGCCGCCCCCCTGCCGCGACAGGCTCAGGCCGCGGCCGGTGAGCCGCGGCAGGCGGTAGCGCAGCTGGGCCAGCTCCACCTGCAGGCGGCCGGCGCCACTGGCGGCCCGTTGGGCAAAGATGTCGAGGATCAGCTCGCTGCGATCGCTCACCGGCAGATCCAGCAGCCGCTCCAGGTTGCGGGCCTGCACCGGCGTCAGTTCGCGGTCGGTGACCACCAGATCGGCCTGAAGGCGGCGGGCTTCCAGGGCTGCCTCCTGCAGCTTGCCTTCGCCCCAGATGGTCAGGTGGCTCTCGCCGCTGCGGCGCTTCTGCTCGACGATGCCCACCGGCACGGCGCCGGCACTGCGCACCAAACCTTCCAGTTCGGCCTCCTCCCGGCGGGTGTGCTGGGGGTCGCCGCCCACCAGGCAGAGCAGCAGCACCCGTTCTGGCCCTTTGGTGGCCTTGCTGCCGGCCTCGGGTTCTGCCGACGCCACCACCAGGCTGGCTGGATCCTGCACGCAGAGGTCGGCCAGGTCGCCTTCCGCCTGCTGTTGCCAGGGATCGTCGCCAGCGCCGGGGGTGAGCAGCAGCGCTGGCCAGTGGCCGCCGGCACCGGCCTCATCGACGTAGCGCAGCCACAGGCAGGGAGCCAGATCGAGGGCCACCACTGATTCCTGCGGGCCCGGCAGCAGGGGGGCCGAGCGGCTGCCCCGCCGGCAGGTGATCAGCCGCAGGTCATGGCCCTGACGGCGATCAGAGCCCGGCAACCGTTCGATCAGCCGCCCTGACTGTTCCAGATCGCCCACCCACAGCAGCCGGCACAGCCCCCGACCGTCCACCACCAGGCTGAGCGGTAGCTCCAGACCATGGGATTCGGCCGCCAATCGCTGCAAGGTGAGCAGATCGGCAGTGGCATCGGCCGGATGGCGGCGATGGCAGAGCCGCTCCAGTCGCCGCTTCTCCGCAGGGCGCAACCCGGCCGTTCGACCCGCCAGCACGCCTTGGCTCAAGGTCGTTGCACGATCAGGCAGCGGATCCCCGCTGCGGCGGCGCCGGCCGCGTCTTCAGGGCTGTCGCCCACATGCCACACCTGCTCGGCGTTCAGGTCCAGGGCGTCCAGGGCCTGGTGAAAGGGCTGGGCCGAGGGTTTGGCTGCTCCGGCCCGGCTGGAGATCACCACCTGCTCAATCCAGGGGGTCAGCTCCAGGCCGGCCAGTAGGCCATCCAGGCGCTGGTCGAAGTTGCTCACCACCGCCAGCCGCAGCCCTTGCTCTCGCCAGGCCTGGAGTTGGGGGGGCACGTCGTCGTAGACCCGCCAGAGCTGGGGGTCGGCGAACTGGTCGAAGAGGCAGCGATGCAGAGCCGCTGGTGCTGGCGCGGCACCGGCCGCCACCAGCACGGTGTCGATGCGCTGCGCCCACCAATCCCGTTCGGCCCGTTCCAGGGCCTCAGCCTCCAGGCCGGGGAAGGCGAGGGGCGGCGCGGCGCCATAGACGGCAGGAAAGGCCTGGTCGATGGCCTCTGCCTCCACCTGCAGCCCATGGTCGGCCGCCAGTCGGGCGTAGGTGCTGCCGATCGATTGGCGCAGGCCGATCAGAGTGCCCATGGCATCGAGCAGCAGGGCCTGGGGCCTGGGCCAGTTCGGTGGGGCAAGGCAGATGGCGGTCATGGTTTCCAGTCGGCCAGCCAGCCGGCGGCGACCCGCAGGGTGTGGGCCAGGCCGGGCATGCGGCTGAGATAGGCCAGCTGGCGCAGGCGAAAGGCGGCTGGACCGGCCAGGGTGAGACCGGAGGACGTCAGGCAGGCATCGCCTTGGCCGAGCGACAGCATTTCGCCCAGATCCTTCCATTGGAAGGGTTCCAGCGGCTCATCCGCCAGGGAGTGCAACAGATTGGCGGCCAGCAGGGGCGCCTGCTGGAAGGCCACCTGGGCCGTGCCCGGCAGGGGGTCGCCGTCGGGCCCCTCCAGGTGGGCCAGGTCGCCGGCGACAAAAATGGCTGGCTGGTCCAGCAGGCTGAGGTCGGCCTGGCAGCAGAGGCGGCCGCGGCGATCGCGGCGGGGATCGGGGCTGATCAGCGGCGGCCGGAAGCTCAGTCCGGCGGTCCAGATCACCCCGTCGATCGGCAGAATTTCTTCGGGAGCGGGCTGTAGCCCATCGGCCTCGTGCGCGCTGCGGCAGCACAGGTGCAGGCGATCGGTGTCGACCCGGGTGACGGCGGTGTGGGTGCGCAGGCGTACATCGCGTTGCCGCAGGGCCTTTTCGGCCTGCTCACGGCTGAAGGCCCGAGCCTGGGGCAGCAGGGTGGGACCCTGCTCGATCAGTTCGATCACGGCACAGCCCTGGGCCAGGTCGGCGAGTTTGCAGGCCAGCTCGACTCCGGTGGGGCCGGCTCCGACCACCGCCAGACGCTGCAGCGGGCGGGCGGAGCGGCGCAGTTTCTCGAGCAGCTGCTGGAGTCGCTCCACGTCATCGAGGGTGCGGAAGCCGAGACTGTGGATGTCCGCGCCCGGCACCCCGAAGAATTCGGGGCAGCCCCCCGAGGCGATCACCAGCCGGCGATAGGGAAGGCTGCGGCCAGCGGCGGTGTGCACACGCCGCTGGCTGGCATCGATCCGATCAACACGGTCCTGCAGCCAGCCCACCCCTTTGCCCGCCAGCAAGGCGTCGTAGCGGGGGGCAATTTCCCAGCGGCGCAGTTCGCCGCTGAGCAGTTCATAGAGCAGGGGTAGAAACAGAAAGCGTTCCTGCGGTTCGATCAGCAGGATCGGCGGGTGGCGGCGGCTTTCGGCCAGCGATAAGGCGGTGTAGAGCCCAGCGAACCCTCCCCCGACGATCACGACGGGGGGGGGGGCGGTGCTGTCGGAATTGGCCGGATGCCTGTCACTCTCCATCCAGGAACCCTACCCAGTGTTTCCATTGACGGGTGATGATGGCCTGATGCTGACCCTTTCAGCCACGGGAAACGCGGTACCGAGTTCGTCTTCGCTGCAGCCTCAGGCTGCCCAGGCGCCGCTGGCTGCGATGCCCGCTGATCTGCAGGGACGCCCCCTGGATCTGGAGGCTGCCCGGGCGCTGCTGGAGCCGCTGGATGCCCAGTCCCGGCTGCGCTGGGCGGCTGATTCCTTTGGCGAAGGACTGGCGCTCACCACCAGCTTCGGCATCCAGTCGGCGGTGCTGCTGCACATGGTCAGCGAGCTTGGCGAGCTGGTTCCCGGTCGGCGGGTGCCCGTGATCTGGGTGGATACCGGCTACTTGCCCCCCGAGACCTATCGCTACGCCGAACAGCTGAGCGCGCTGCTGTCGATCGATCTGCGGGTGGTTCAGGCGGTGATGAGCCCGGCCCGGATGGAGGCGCTCCATGGCCGGCTGTGGGAATCCGGCAACCTCGAGGATCTGCAGCTCTACAACCAGCTCCGCAAGGTGGAGCCCCTCGATCGGGCCCTGGTCGAGCTGCAGGTGCGTTGCTGGGCCAGTGGCGTGCGCGGCCGTCAGACCGACCATCGCCGCGGCATGACGTCGCTGGATCCGGTGCGCGGGGCCTGGTCCCTGCGGCCGCTGCTGACCTGGACCAGCCGGGATGTCTTTTACTACATGCAGGAGCATGGGTTACCCCAGCATCCGCTCTTTGAGCAGGGGTATTCCACGGTGGGCGACTGGCACTCCAGTGCCGCCGACGATGGAGACCTCAGGGGCCGTGCCACCCGCTTCGGCGGGATCCAGCAGGAATGCGGCATCCATCTGCCGGGGCTGATGGGCGAGGGCATCTGAGTGCCGGCTGGTTCGCCCCGCTGGTTGCTGATTGGAAACAGCCGCTGGCACTGGGCTGTCGCCACCGCTGGCGGGCTGCGGGTGGAGCATGGCTTGCCGCCGGCTGGCGCTCTGGAGCCTGGACTCCTCGCCGATCTGGTCGGTTGGGCCGCGGTGGGGCCGCTGCCGCTGCTGGTGACGTTGCCGCCGCAGCGGCGGCTAGTGCTGGATCGGGTGCCGCTGGCTGCCTTGCCACCCTGGCTGGGGCTGGATCGAGCCCTGGCCGGCTGGCTCGCCTGGCGGCGTCATGGCCAGGGGGTGCTGGTGGCCGATGCCGGCACCGTGCTCAGCCT